>NZ_JBIWJF010000001.1:703861-760158 GCF_044764985.1 Kitasatospora sp. NPDC093550 | reverse complement strand
ACTGATCCACCCCGAAGGGCTTCACCGTTCGACTTGCATGTGTTAAGCACGCCGCCAGCGTTCGTCCTGAGCCAGGATCAAACTCTCCGTGAATGTTTACCCGTAATCGGGTCGACACCCGCGTTGAGCGGCACGGCAACCCCCGGAATAAGGCGGCCCCGCGCACTGCGTCCTCGCTAGTGTTTATTTCAAAAGGAATCTCCAACCCCGATCAGAAGACCGAGGCCGGGGATGTCAACATATCTGGCGTTGACTTTTGGCACGCTGTTGAGTTCTCAAGGAACGGACGCTTCCTTCGGACCGCCTTCCAGCGGGCCCTCCGGGCTTCGTTCTTTCGTGTTTCCAGCTTATCAGATGTTTTCCGCTCCGTTTCCCGGAGTTTCTTTCATCGGATTCGCTTTCCGCTTTGTCACCCCGGTCTCCCGCGGCGACTCCGGAACTGTACGGGGACCTACCCATCACATGCAAATCGCCCCCGCCCGGACTCCCGGACAGGGGCGATTCGCTGGTCGAGCGCCGTCAGGCGCGGCCCATCTCCTCGGCGATGGCCTCCGCGAAGGCGTCGATGTCGGCCTCCGTGGTGTCGAAGGAACACATCCAGCGCACCTCGCCGGTGTGCTCGTTCCAGAAGTAGAAGCGGTAGCGCTTCTGCAGTCGCTCGCTCACCTCGCGCGGGAGGATCGCGAACACCGCGTTCGCCTGGACCGGGCGGACCACCTCGACGCCGTCGATGCTCCGGACCGCGGCCTCCAGGCGGCTGGCCATCGCGTTGGCGTGGCCGGCGTTGCGCAGGTAGAGGTCGCCCGAGAGCAGGGCCTCGAACTGGACCGACACGAAGCGCATCTTCGAGGCCAGCTGCATCGAGGTCTTGCGCAGGTACTTGATGTTGCGCACCCGCTCCGGGTTGAGCACCACCACGACCTCGCCGAACAGCAGGCCGTTCTTCGTCCCGCCGAAGGAGAGCACGTCCACGCCCACGTCGGTCGTGAAGGCGCGCAGCGGCTGGCCGAGCGAGGCGGCGGCGTTGGCCAGGCGCGAGCCGTCGACGTGGACGAGCATGCCCAGCTGGTGGGCGTGCTCGGTGATCGCGCGGATCTCGTCGGCGGTGTAGAGGGTGCCGAGCTCGGTGCTCTGGGTGATGGAGACCGCGAGCGGCTGCGCGCGGTGCTCGTCGCCGTAGCCCCAGGCCTGCTGGTCGAGCAGTTCGGGGGTGAGCTTGCCGTCCGGGGTGGGGACGGTGAGCAGCTTGATGCCGCCCATCTTCTCCGGCGCGCCGCCCTCGTCCACGTGGATGTGGGCGGTCTCGGCGCAGACCACGGCGCCCCACCGCGGGAGCAGCGACTGGAGGGCGACCACGTTGGCGCCGGTGCCGTTGAAGACGGGGTACGCCTCCGCCTTCTCGCCGAAGTGGCGGCGGAAGACGTCCTGGAGGTGGGCCGTGTAGTCGTCCTCGCCGTAGGCGACCTGGTGGCCGCCGTTGGCGAGGGCGATCGCGGCGAGGACCTCCGGGTGCACGCCGGCGTAGTTGTCGCTGGCGAAGCCGCGGACGGCGGGGTCGTGCCGCCGTACCGCGTCCGTACGGGTGAGGTCGGTCATCGGGCTGTCAGCCACAGGTGCTGTCCGTTCAGTTCTGCTGCGGGGCGGTCCCAGAGGCCCGCGAGGTGGTCGGCGAGGTCGGCGGTGTCGGTGAAGCCGGCGAACTTCGCCTCCGGCTTCTCGGCCCGCATCTCGGGACTGACCAGCGCCTTGATCACCAGGATCGCAGCCGCCGCGGTGGGCTCGCCGTCCGGGGCGGTGGTCTCCTTCTTGAAGGAGTCGGCCATGGCGAGGGTCCAGGCCTCGGTGGCGGCCTTGGCGGCCGCGTAGGCGGCGCCGCCCGCGGTGGGCTTGTGGGCGGCCGCGGCCGAGATCATCGCGTAGCGGCCGGACTCGCTGCGGACCAGCGCGGGCTGGAAGGCGAGCGAGGTGTGCTGCAGGGTGCGCACGACGGTGTCGTGCAGGAAGTCCCAGTCGTCCAGGCGGCTGTCGAAGAAGGTCTTGCTGCCGCGCCAGCCGCCGACCAGGTGGATGAGGCCGTCGACGTGCCCGTGCTCGGACTCCAGGTGGTCGGCCCAGTCGTGGACCTCCTGCGGGTCGAGCAGGTCGATGACCTGGCCGCTGATCTTCGCTCCGCGGACGGCCACGCGGGTGGCGTCCAGGGCGGACTCCAGGCGCTGGGCGTCGATGTCGGCGCCGATCACGGTCGCGCCGTCGGCGGCGAGGCGGCGCAGCACCGCGCGGCCGGCCGGGCCGCTGGCTCCGGCGACGGCGATGACCTTGCCGGCCAGCGGGGCGTTGGTGGAGGTGGTCACGCGGCGACTCCCTGGATGCCGTTACCGGTGATGCCGGTGGTGGAGGCGATGACGCCGCTCAGCTTCTTGTTGAGGGCTTCGTAGAACATGCTCAGCGGGAACTCGTCCGCGAGCACGGCGTCGCACAGGGCCTTGTTGAGGGCCTTGCCGTCGGTGATGTCGAGCGGCAGCGCCTCGGGGCCCTTGGCCCAGGTCGAGGCCGGGTGCGGGGTGAGGTATTGCGAGACCAGCTGGTAGGCGGCGATCCAGTGGGCCGGCTTGGGCCGGTCGATGCCGTCGCGGTACAGCTTCTCGATCTCGGCGCAGAGGCCGTTGGTGACCTGCGGGGCGCGCTCCCAGTCAATGCTGAGGCGGTTGTCGCGCCAGCGCAGCGCGTCGTGCTTGTGCAGGTAGGCGAAGAGCAGCTGGCCGCCGAGACCGTCGTAGTTGCGCACGCGGTCACCGCTGACCGGGAAGCGGAACATCCGGTCGAAGAGGATCGCGTACTGGACGTCGCGGGCGTGCGGGTTGCCCTCGGACTCCAGCTGCACCGCCTCCTTGAAGGTGGTGAGGTCGCAGCGGAGCTCCTCCAGGCCGTACATCCAGAACGGGCTGCGCTGCTTGATCATGAAGGGGTCGAACGGCAGGTCCCCGTGGCTGTGGGTGCGGTCGTGGACGAGGTCCCACAGGACGAAGGTCTCCTGCGCGCGCTGCTGGTCCTTGAGCAGGCCCTCGGCGTCGGCGGGGATCTCCAGGCCGAGCTGCTGGACGGCGCTGGTGGTCACCGCGCGGAAGCGGGCGGCCTCGCGGTCGCAGAAGATGCCGCCCCAGGTGAAACGTTCCGGCGCCTTGCGCACGGCGACCGTCTCGGGGAAGAGGACGGCGGAGTTGGTGTCGTAGCCGGCCGTGAAGTCCGTGAAGGTGATCGGCACGAACATCGGGTTGTCGAAGCGGGTCCGCTCCAGCTCGGCCAGCCAGTCGGGCCACACGACGCGCAGCAGGACGGCTTCCAGGTTGCGGTCGGGGTTGCCGTTCTGGGTGTACATCGGGAAGACGACGAGGTGCTCCAGGCCGTCCTCGCGCTGGTCGGCGGGCTGGAAGGCGAGCAGCGAGTCCAGGAAGTCGGGCTCCCGGTAGCCGGTGTCGGCCCACTTGGCGAGGTCGGCGTCGACGGCGGTCAGGTAGGCGGCGTCGTGCGGGAAGTTCGGAGCGAGCTCCTTGACGGCGGCGCGCACGGTGGCGACCAGCGGGTCGACGGTGTGCCGCTGGACGGCGGCCAGGTCGATCGAGCCGTCCTTGGACTGCAGCGGGCGCAGCGACTCGACGGCCTCCTTCAGGCGCAGCCACGCCGGGTGGCCGGCGAGGGTCGAGACCGGGGCGTCGGCCGCCGCAGCGAGCCTTGGCGAAAGATTCTGCATCGTGGACTCACTTCGACAGGAGTTATTTCAACGGGGACACCATAAGTACGAAAGGTTCTCCCGTTCAAGGGGGTCTGGACGGGCAAAGCTGCGGCGAGACGCCGCTCCGGCCCGAAAACCTGCGCCGGGAGGCCCCTTGTCCGGCATGTGGACGGTTGTCTGGATGTTCTGGACAGATGCGCCGCTGTGATGCGAACCTCCCCGCATGCTCCCGGCGGTGATCACGGTGGCCGAGCGCCACGACAGCCCGTTCCGGGCGCCCTCCCGTCGACGCGTCCGCTCCTGCTGTCGCTGTCGCACGTGCGGCCTCCGCTGCCGCTGTTGCTTCCGTCGCCGCTGTTGCCGCTGTTCTTGATCCGGCTGTCGTCGATGTCGCTGCGGCCGCCGGTCGCGGTCCGGCCGCCGTCGCCCCGGCTGCCGCCGGTCCGGCTCGGGGGGCGCCGCGGACACGGGCCCGTACGCCGACCATGCCGTGTGTGTTCCGGCGCCGCCACCGGGGGGAAGTGACCCGCCGGGGCCAGGCCGCCCCGAGGCACCCCCCGTCCCACGTTCCTCCCCTCCGTCCCGCCCGGCCCTTCCTCTGGAGCTCCGCCATGACCCTCCGCAAGCCGTCCGCCGTACTGTCCCTCGCCGCGCTGGTCACCGCGGCGGCCGTGCTGAGCGCGTGCGCGCCGCAGGACCCGAAGTCCGACGCCGCCTCCGGCGCCCCGGGCGCGGCCGGCACGGCGGCGGGCTGCGCGCCGGGGGCGCTGGCGACCCGCACGGCCGGGACGCTGACCATCGGCACCGACAAGCCCGCGTACGACCCCTGGTTCTCCGAGGACAAGCCGGAGAACGGCAAGGGCTTCGAGTCCGCCGTGGCGTACGCGGTGGCGGACAAGCTGGGCTACCCGAAGTCCAAGGTGAGCTGGGTGGTCGCGCCGTTCGGCAAGGCGACCGCGCCCGGCGCCAAGGACTTCGACTTCGACGTCAACCAGGTGTCCATCAGCGACGAGCGCAAGCAGGCCGTGGACTTCTCCTCCGGCTACTACGACGTGCGCCAGGCCGTCATCGCGCTGAAGAACTCCAAGGCGGCGGGCGCCAAGAGCATCGCCGACCTCAAGGGCGCCAAGCTCGGCGCCCAGGTCGGCACCACCAGCCTGGACACCATCACCAACACCATCAAGCCGAGCGGTCAGCCGGCCGTCTTCGACTCCAACGACCTGGCCAAGGCCGCGCTGAAGAACGGCCAGGTCGAGGCCTTGGTCGTGGACCTGCCGACCGCCTTCTACATCACCGGCGCCGAAGTGCCGGAGGCCCAGGTGGTGGGCCAGTTCGAGGCGGCCTCGCGGGGCGAGCAGTTCGGCCTGGTGCTGGACAAGGGCTCCAAGCTGACCGGCTGCGTGTCTCAGGCGGTGGACGCGCTGCGCTCGGACGGCACGCTGGCGAAGCTGGAGAAGCAGTGGCTCTCCGACGCCGTCTCGGCCCCGGTGCTGAAGTGAGGGCTGACACGGGCTCCGGCACGGACGGGGACGCGAGGACGGACGGGGACGCGACGACGGCCGGCGACGCGACGACGGCCGGGGCGGTGGCCGGGGCGCTGACGGAGGCGGCGGCGGAGGCCGACGAGCCGAGGAAGGGCGCCCGCGGCACCGGCGGGGCGGGCGGGGCCGACGGGGACGACGGGTACCGCCCGTCGGAGCGGCGGCTGGCGCACGAGGCGTACCGGCGCGCCCGGGCCCGCCGTTCGGCGCTGATCGCCGCCGCGTCCACCCTGGTGACGGCGGTCGCGCTCTACCTGCTGATCGTCAACTCCCCCGGCTGGGAGGTCACTCGGCGGACCTTCTTCAACCCGGACTACGCCCGCCGGGCGCTGCCCGAGGTGCTGAAGGGACTGCGGCTCAACCTGGAGCTGATGCTGGGCTGCGGGGTGCTGATCCTGGTGTTCGGCCTGCTGCTCGCGGTGCTGCGCACGCTGCGTGGGCCGGTGTTCCTGCCGGTGCGGCTGCTGGCCACCGCGTACGTGGACTTCTTCCTCGGGCTGCCGATGATCATCTGCTTGCTGGTGATGATCACCGGGGTGCCGGCGCTGCGGCTGACCGGGGTGACCACCGACCCGCTGCTGCTGGGCGGGGCCGCACTGGTGCTCACGTACTCGGCGTACGTGTCGGAGGTGTTCCGCTCCGGCATCGAGTCGGTGCACCCGAGCCAGCGGGCCGCCGCGCGGTCGCTGGGGCTGACCAACGCCCAGGCGATGCGGTACGTGGTGCTTCCGCAGGCCGTCCGGCGGGTGGTGCCGCCGCTGCTCAACAACCTGGTGAGCCTGCAGAAGGACACCGGGCTGGTCTCGATCGGCGGTGCGATCGACGCGGTGTACGCGGCGAAGATCATCGCGTCCCGCTCCTTCAACTTCACGCCGTACCTGCTGGCGGGTCTGGTGTTCATCGTGCTGACCGTTCCGCTGACCCGGTTCGCCGACTGGCTGACCTCGCGGATGAACCGTCGGCAGTTCCAGGGAGGTGCGGTGTGACCGCGGCGGTGCTCCGGCTGGAGTCGGTGCGCAAGACCTTCGGCGCCCAGGTGGTGCTCCGCGACGTGGACCTCACCGTGCCCGAGCACTCGGTGACGGCGCTGATCGGGGCCTCCGGCTCCGGGAAGTCCACCCTGATGCGGTGCGTCAACCTCCTGGAGGGCATCGACGACGGCGCGATCTTCCTGGACGGCGAGGAGATCACCGATCCACGGGCGGACGAGGACGCCGTACGGCGCCGGATCGGGGTGGTGTTCCAGGCGTACAACCTGTTCCCGCACATGACGGTGCTGCAGAACGTCACGCTCGCGCCGCGCCGGGTGCACGGGGTGGCGCGGGCCGAGGCGGAGGCCCGGGCGCTGGAGCTGCTCGAGCGGCTCGGGCTGGCGGCCAAGGCCGGGGAGTACCCGGACCGCCTCTCCGGCGGGCAGCAGCAGCGCGTCGCCATCGTGCGGGCGCTGGCCACCGGCCCGCGGCTGCTGCTCCTGGACGAGATCACCGCGGCGCTCGACCCGGTGCTGGTCGGGGAGGTGCTCGCGGTGGTGCGGGACCTCAAGGAGCAGGGGATGACGATGGTCATCTCCACCCACGAGATGGGCTTCGCGCGCGAGGTCGCCGACCAGGTCTGCTTCCTGGACGGCGGTGTGGTGCTCGAACAGGGCCCGCCGGAGCGGGTGTTCGGGGATCCGCAGGAGGAGCGGACCCAGCGGTTCCTCAGCCGGGTGATGGCCTCGGGCCGGCTCCACGGCTGAGGCCCGGCGGCCCCACGGGGGTGTGCGGCCGGGCGGGAGGAGGTGTGCGGCCGGGCGGGAGGGGGTGTGCGGCCGCGCTGGCGGAGGTGTGCGGCCAGGAGCTTCGCAACGACGGCCACAACCGTGCGCCCCCGTGCGCGCCCTGGCCGCACCGCGGCGGCAGCGGTGATCGTGGGCGGGACGACTGTCGACGACCGTCGCCGTCGCCCGCCACCCCGGGAGGCCGCCGTTGCACGGACCCATCCTCGTCACCTGGCTGCTCGCCCTCCTCACCGCCGCGGCGGGCGCCACCTGCCTGGTCCGGCTGCGGCACTCCCCCTGCCCGGCGGGCGCGCACCGCCCGCGCACCCGGGAGTCCGACGCCGCCGAGGCGCTGATGGGGCTCGGCATGGCGGCGATGGCCGTCACCGGCGCCACCGTCCCGGCCGCGGTCTGGGCCGCGCTGTTCGGCCTCCCCGCCGCCGCCTTCCTGCTGGCCGCCGCCCACGCCCCGGCCGGCCGGGCCCACCGGCTGCACCACGCGGTCGGCGCGCTCGCCATGACGTACATGGCCCTCGCGATGGCGGCGCCCCCCGGCGGCCCCCCACACCACCACCCGGCCGGTCTGGGCGTCCCGCTGCTGACCGGCGTCCTTCTCCTCTACTTCGGCGGGTACACCCTCTGGGCCGGCAGCCGACTGCTGCGCACCCCGGCCGGCACCGTCGCGATCGGCACCGCCGGTCTCCCGCACGCCTGTCGACTGACCATGGGCATCGGCATGTTCGCCATGCTGCTGACCATGTGACGGCCCCGCCCGCAGCGCGCCGAGAGCGCCCCGAGTGCGTGGCGTTGGTCACTGGCCGGTCGAAAGCCGTTCCACCGGACGTCGCCGACGCATAGGTTGGCGGGGAGCGCGTTGTCGCGTTCCGTGCGTACTCGGGGAGCCCATGCGATGCCTGCCCTGATCGGCCTGCTGCTGCTCGGACTGCTGCTCTCGACCACCGCGCCCCGCCTGCTGGCCCGGGCCCGCTGGGTGGAGCGCGAACCGGTGCTGGCGCTGCTGGTGTGGCAGTGCCTGGTGGTGGCCGTACTGCTGTGCTGCGCGCTGGGGCTGGTGCTGGCCGCCTCCGCCGCCCTGCCCGAGCTGCGCGCCCTGGTGTTCTCGGGTGCCCCGTACGGCGTCGAGGCCGCGTACGGCTTGCAGGACGCCGAGGGCTGGGGCCGGCTGTGCGCCGCGGTGCTGGCGGCCGGCGGGGTGCAGACCGTGCTGGCGCTCACCCGCGAGGTCCGTACGGCCAAGGCCCTGCGCGACCGTCGCCACGCCCAACTCGCCACCCGGGCCCCGGAGTTGCCCGAGTCGATCGAAGTCTCCCGGAGCCGGCGCGAACGGCTGGTGGTGCTGGAGAACGTCCGCCCGGAGGCGTGGTCGCTGCCCGGGCCGAACTCCCGGCTGGTGGTCACCACCGGCGCCCTCCAGCAGCTGACCGACCGGGAGTTGGCGGCGGTGCTGAGCCATGAGCGCGGCCACGTCCGGGCCCGGCACCACTGGCTGCAGCAGTTCTCCCAGGCGCTCGCCAGCGGATTCCCCGGGGTGCGGGTGTTCAGCGCCTTCCGGGACCAGGTGGCGGAGCTGGTCGAGCTGGCGGCCGACGACCGGGCCGCCCGCCGCCACGGCCGGCACACCACCGCGCTCGCCCTGGCCGAACTCAACCTGGACCGTGGGGTGTTCGGCTCCTGCCCGCCCGGCCTGGCCCAGTCCCCGAAGCGGGTGGACCGGCTGCTCGCGGGCCGCCCCCGGCTCTCCGTGTCGCACCGGCTTCAGCTGACCGTCGCGGCCCTCGCCGCGCCCGCCGCCGCCGTGCTGCTGGCCGTCGCCCCGGGGCTGCGCTCGTTGTTCTGAGCCCGCTCGGCCGGACAGACGGACGGCGGAACGGCGGAACGGCGGAACGGCGGAACGGCGGAACGGCGGAACGGCGGAACGGCGGAACGGCGGAACGGCGGAACGGCACAATGAGACAACGGCAGGACGAGCCCAGCGGCCCCGGCGGCCGGAACCCCCGCCCCGATCAGTCCAGCGGCTCCGGTCAGTCCGACGGGGCCGGGCAGGCCGCACCGGGGCCGCCGAGGGTCTGCCCCAGTACCTCGCGGTGGAGCGGCCTGGCCTGCTCGTAGCGCTCCCGCCCCGCCTCGGTGAGGGTGAGCATGATGCCCCGCCGGTCGCTCTCGCACATCGCCCGGGTGACCAGTCCGGCCTTCTCCAGGCGGGCGATCAGCCGGGACAGCGCGCTCTGGCTCAGATGGACGGTGGGGGCCAGCTCGCTCACCCGCATCGCGTGGCCGCCGCCGGCGCCGCACCCCTCGACGAGGCGTTCCAGCACCTCGAACTCGCTCATGCCCAGCCCGAACCGCTCGCCCAGCTCGCGGTCGAGCGCGCAGGCGGCCGTAGCGTGCCGGGCCAGCAGCTCGCGCCACTCGGCGACGAGACCGGCCTCCGCCGGGGAGTCGAGTTCAGCCACGGCGCCACCCTAGCACATGCACCGTAAATTATTGCGTTCACATCTAATTCATTTGCATTGAATGCATGCGCATGTACTGTCCTTCTCATGACCACCGCGACCGTCACGCCACCTGACGCCCCGTCAACCAGCGAACCGCACTGGACACCCCGCCTCTGGGGCACCCTGATCGTGCTCTGCGCCGCCATGTTCCTGGACGCCCTGGACGTCTCGATGGTGGGCGTCGCCCTCCCGTCCATCGGCGCCGAACTCAAGCTCTCCACCTCCACCCTGCAGTGGGTCGTCTCCGGCTACGTGCTCGGCTACGGCGGTCTGCTGCTGCTCGGTGGCCGAGCCGCCGACCTGCTCGGGCGCCGCCGGGTGTTCCTGGTCGCCCTGGCCGCCTTCGCCGCCGCCTCACTGATCGGCGGCCTGGTCGACGACGGCGGACTGCTGATCGCGGCCCGCTTCCTCAAGGGCGTCAGCGCCGCCTTCACCGCCCCGGCCGGCCTGTCGATCATCACCACGACCTTCGCCGAGGGCCCGGCCCGCAACCGGGCGCTGTCGATCTACACCACCTGCGGCGCCAGCGGCTTCTCGCTCGGACTGGTCCTGAGCGGCCTGCTCACCTCGGTCGGCTGGCGCTGGACCTTCCTGATGCCCGTCCCCGTCGCGCTGCTCGCCCTGGTCTTCGCGGTGCGCCTGCTCCCCCGCCCCGTCGAGGAGCCGGCCAAGGGCGGCTACGACGTACTGGGCGCGATCACCGGCACAGCGACCGTACTGTTGCTGGTCTTCACCGTCACCGAGGCGCAGGGCGCGGGCTGGCTGAGCCTGCGCACGCTCGGTTCGCTGGTCGTGGTCGCCGCCCTGGCCGCCGCCTTCCTGCTGGTCGAGAGCCGCACCGCGCACCCGCTGGTCCGGCTGGGCATCTTCCGCAACGGCTCGGTCGCCCGGGCCAACCTGGTCGCCTTCGCGATGACCGGCGCGTACGGCGGCTTCCAGTTCGTGGTCACCCTCTACCTTCAGCACCTGCTCGGCTGGTCGGCCCTGCAGATGGCCCTCGGGCTGCTGCCGGCCGGTGCGTTCATCGCCCTCTCCGCGCCCTTCATGGGCCCGATCGTGGACCGCTTCGGCACCGGGCGGCTGCTGCCGATCGGCCTGCTGGCCCTGGTCGGTGCCTTCGCCCTCTTCCTGCGGCTGGACGAGCACAGCTCCTACCTCGCCCTCGTGCTGCCCTCGATGCTGCTGCTCGGCGTCGGCTTCGCGCTGGCCTTCCCGTCGGTGAACATCGCCGCCACCGACGGCGTGGCCGACGAGGAGCAGGGCCTGGCCTCGGGCCTGGTGAACACGGCGATCCAGGTCGGCACCGCGGTGGTACTGGCCGGGGCGACCGCGATGATCACGGCGGGAAGTGCGGGCGGCGACAGTCCGCAGGCCCAACTGGACGGCTACCGGCCGGCGCTGGTGTTCGTCACCGCGGTCGCACTGCTCGGCCTGGTGGTGGCGACGATCGGCGCGCTGGTGGACCGGCAGCGGACTCCGGCCACTGTCCGGGGTTCGGTCCCCGCCCGGGACTCCGGCGCTTCCGCGGGTTCAGCCGCCCTGCCGGTGGCTGACTATGATGACCCGTCATTCGGGTCGACGACGGCCCGGACCGGAGTCCTGGCCGAGCACTGACCGCGCGGGCAGTGCCCGCAGCCGTCTCCCGGACCGTCCAACAGTGGCGCCGGCTCCACCAAACCCCCGTGTTGGTGGAGCCGGCCGTCTTCGTGCCGACCACCCGGGGGCGCCCTTCGGGCGCGGTTCCGCGGGGCGGCTGCCGGCCTCGCAAGTATATTGGCTCGGAGCCAACGAACGTTCGGAGCAGTCACGATGGCACCTCGCGGGGATTCGGTCAATGAGGAGATGCGGCAGCGCTCCCGCCGCCGCATCATGCGCGCCACCGTCGAGCTGGTTGACCAGCGCGGTTACGCGGGCACCACACTGACCGACATCGCCGAGCGGGCCGGCCTGGCCCGCGGGCTGCTCTCCTACTACTTCGACGGCAAACGGCTGCTGATGCAGTCCGCGACGCACCGGATGATGCACCAGTCGCTGTCCGGCGCCCTGGCCGAACTGGCACCCGACGCCACCCCCGAGGCCCGGCTGGCCCGCGCCATCGACGCCGTCCTCGCGCTGGCGATGGACCACCCCCGGGTGATGCGCTCGCACCTGGCACTGATCCTGGACCCGGACACCGGCGCCTTCGTCCAGGACCCGGAGCAGCAGCAACTCGGCGCCGTCCTGCAGGGCCTGCTGCGCGACTGGGGCGCGCCGGACCCGGTCGCCGAGCACGCGGTGCTGCGCAGCGCGCTGATGGGCGGCTGCATCGGGGTGCTGCTGCCCGGTGCCGAACTCCCGCTGGCCCCGATCCGGGCCGACCTCTTCCGCCGCTACGACCTCGCCTGGCACCTCGGCAGCCCGCCGCAGCCCGAGCCGCCGGAACGCGAAAGGCCGCCGGCCCGCGGTTGACGGCGGGTGGCGGCCTGCCAGGGGCAGCCTGCTGCCGGGCGGCCGGCGGCAGGAGGCCGCGCGGCGGAAGACCCGGTGCGGGAGGGTCCGGTACGGGAGGGCCCGGTGCAGGTGACTCCGGTACGGGAGGGTCCGGCGAGGGGACTCACCGGTGCCCTTCGGCCGTGGGTCAGCGTTCCTTCAGGATCGAGGCGAGCAGGTCTATGGTGCGCTCCGGCGTGAGGCTGTCCACGCAGAGCCGCTCCATCACCTGGATGTAGGCGTCGACGTCGTCCCGCTTGTCCAGGTAGAGCGCGCTGGTGAGCTGCTCCAGGTAGACCACGTCCGCGAGGTCCTGCTCCGGGAAGCGCAGGATCGTGAACGCACCGGACTCGCCCGCGTGCGCGCCGAAGCGGAACGGCATCACCTGGATCACCACGTTGGCCTGCTCCGCGACGTCGATCAGGTACTGCACCTGACCGCGCATCACCTTGGGCCCGCCGACCGGCCGGCGCAGCGCGGCTTCGTCGATGACCGCCCACAGGCGCGGGCTAGTGCCCTCGGTCAGCAGCTTCTGGCGGCGCAGCCGGAGGCTGACCCGCCGCTCGACCTCCTCCTCGCTGATGACCGGCCGACTCTGGCCGAAAACCGCCCGCGCGTACTCCTCGGACTGCAGCAGACCGGGGATGAACTGCACCTCGTAGGTGCGGATCAGCTGAGCGGCCTCCTCGAGACCGACGTAGGTCTGGAACCAGCCCGGCAGCACGTCGTTGAAGCTGTGCCACCAGCCGGACTTGTTGGCCTCGCGGACCAGGCCGAGCAGGGCCTCCCGCTCGATGCCGTCGTCGACGCCGTACAGGCTGAGCAGATCGGCGACGTCGCGCTCCTTGAAGCTGACGCGGCCGAGTTCCATCCGGCTGATCTTGGACTCGGAGGCCCGGATCGCGTAGCCCGCGTCCTCGCGGGTGATGCCGCGCGCCTCACGCAGGCGACGCAGCTGCGAGCCGAGGAGGATCCGGCGGACCATCGAGCCGCCGCCCGGCTGAACTGTGGTCATGCGGTCGAAACCTCCACCTAGGGCAAACAGCGCACAGTCTGCCATCAGTTGAGCGCTCACGGTGCCGATACTGACGGATGTTCCTATCAGTTCTGCACTCCGCGCACCAGGATGCACGTGCATCCGGCGCTTGCATATGCCAATAGTGCGACTGCACGTGAATCGACTCTTGCATCTGCAGTGAGCGCACACCACCATGGTGCACGTGCACCTGCACATCCCTGGCAATCCCGCGGGCTCCGCGTCGACCCCACGCGCGACTCCGTGCACCGGCCCGACGGCGTCCCCCGCGCCATCGGGCGTTCGAGTGCGCGCGCGTGTGGTCGAGGGGCGGCCGAGCGGCCGAGCGAGTCGGAGGTGACCGGCATGACCCCGGCGGGTCCAGCCGTGTCCGCCCCCTTATGGGAGGAGCTCTTCATGAGCACCGGTACGGCTTTGGCGGTTGACCCCCATGTGGTCACCTGTACGCTCGCTCCTCGCTTCGAAGCCGTCAGAACCGCGCGCGAGTTCGCCCGCACCACGCTCCAGCGCTGGGGGCTGACGGAGCTGTTCGACGACGTCGCGCTGGTGGCGTCGGAGCTCGTGACCAACGCGCTCCGGCATGCGATCGGCGCACGGCCCGACCCGTCGGGCGGCGCCCCGGGCGGGTACGACTTTCCCACACAGGCGACCCCGGACGGGCGGCTGCCGATCCGAATAAGCCTCGTGCACCGCGCGCCCCAGGTGGTCTGCGCGGTGAGCGACCCGAGCAGCATCGGCCCGGTGGCGCGGGAGGCGGACTTCGTCGCCGAATCCGGTCGCGGGCTGCACCTGGTGGAGTCCTTCAGTCGCTCCTGGGGCTGGCACCCGCTCGGCAGCGGCAAGGTGGTCTGGGCCATGTTCGCGGCGGAGCCGGCCGACGGCCCGCTCGACGGACCCCCGGAGATCGGCGGACGTTCGGCGCTCGACGCGCTCGGCGGGCCGGTCGACCTGGGCGGACGGCATCGGCGCTCGGCCTAGCGCCCGCCGGTGCGCGCGGCGTCGCGCGGCCGCTCGTGCGGACGGTCGCACCGCCGGTCATGAAGTCGATCGCGCCTTCGGTGAGGCACCCGGTCGCACCTTCGGCGGGACAGTCGGTCGCACCGTCGGTCATGCGGTCAGCGACCTGGTCGGTCATGCGGTCGACCGGAGGAAACCCCGGGTGGAGCAGGCCCCGGGCCGTTCTGCCGGGCCCCGACGACGGTCGGACCCCCGATCACCCCGTCGGCGCCGGAGGATGCTCGAAGCGCCACGGGCCCGTGTGCCCGAAGCCGGTAGCGTCGTGGGCGGCAGCGGAAAAGACAAAGGCCGTCGCGGTGTCGGCACCCACGACGGCCCCCCGATGGTGAAGCACGGCAGCCGGTCAGACCGCCAGGTGGTCGAACTCCCCGTCCTTGGCCCCCAGCAGCAGGGCGGCGATCTCGGCCCGGGTGTAGATGAGGGCCGGACCGTCCGGGAAGCGCGAGTTGCGCATCGCCACGTCCCCGCCCGGCAGGGCCGCGAACTCGACGCAGTTGCCCTGGGAGTTGCTGTGCCGGCTCTTCTGCCAGACCACCCCCTTGAGATCGGCGGCCGCCATCCCGTTGTAGGCGTCGTACGAGCCGTGCGTGTTCTGCGAGTCGTGCATAGAAATCTCCCGAAGAGCTCCGGAGTTGTCGTCCAGCGCGGCGCCCCCGGCACCGCCGAACGAACGGACCGGCCCCGTACCGGCCCGGCACAACGCCTCACTTGACGCGATGATAGCTGCAGTGCACGTGCATCAGCACGGGACATTGCAGGTGCACGAGGCTTTTCACCCACTGCCCCGAACTCTTCACGGGGCCTTCTCCTGACGGTACGTAAACGGACATAGCCGACTGAATCGCCGGGATCCCGATAACCGGCCGTGAGCGGCTACCCGCTGAATGTTGATCTTCGAGCGCCGGGAGTCGCGCCGCCGTGACGCTCCGTCAGGCGACCTCCGGGCTGTGAGACATCTCACGCGCCGCGCCTGCAACGCCCTACCCCGCGGGGCGCGTCAAGGCAAGGGTCCGCACCCGTACGGGGGTTGGGCGAAGAATGTCCGTATTGTAGGCAAATCGCCCGGACCGGCGCGGGGGATGCACCGACTCCGCACCCCGACCCCGCGAAACCCGTACGGCAGCCGACTGCAGGCCGGACGGGCAGATGTCCTACGATCTCCGGCATGAGCACCGCAGCCATCCCGGGCGCGCCACTGCCCGTCCGCACTCCAGGCTCCCGTGCGCGGGGGCGCCACCGTCGTCCCGAGCGCCCCGAAATCCCCACCGGTTCCCCGGCCCTGGTGCTCGCCGTGCCCGCGACCGCCGGGCCCGAGTCCCGTTCGGTCGTCGAGGAACTGCTCTCGATCGTCCGCAGCGAGCACCACGGCGTCCAGGCCACGGTCGGATACCTCCCCGGCGACTCCGCCGAGGGCGAGGGCGGCGAGGACCGCACCGTCGCCGAGCTCCTGGCGCTGGCCGCCGAGGCCGGGCTGCCGATGCCCGTCCTGGTGCCGCTGGTGCCGGGCCCGCACGGCTTCCTGCCCGAACTCCACGCGCTCGCCGCCGAGTACGGCGCGCCGGTGACCGACGCGCTGGGTCCGCACCCGCTGCTCGCCGAGGCCGTGCACGTCCGGCTGTCCGAGGCCGGGCTGGCCCGCGCCGACCGGGCCCGGCTGTTCGCCATCGCGACCGCCGCGGACGGTGTGGTCCTGACCACCGTCGGCGGCGAGGACGCGGCCGCCGCGGCCGGCATCACCGGTGTGCTGCTGGCCGCCCGCCTGGCCGTCCCGGTCGTGGCCGCCGCCCTCGACGTGCCCGGCTCGGTGGCCGCGGCCGTCGACCACCTCAAGGAGACCGGCTCGCAGCGCCCCGCGCTGGCCCCGCTGGTGATCGGACCGGAGGCCGACTCCGAGCTGCTCGCCGCGGCCGCCGAGGAGACCGGCTGCCCGTCGGCCGCGCCGCTGGGCGCTTACCCGACTGTCGGCCAGCTGATCGCCTCCACCTACCTGGCCGCGCTGCCCGCGCCGTCCGCCGAGGACCTGGCGCGCGCCGAGGCGGAGGCGGCGGCCGCCGCCGAGGCCGAGGGGGCCGTGGAGGGCACCCGTGGCGCCCACGCGGCCGCCGAGGGGCCCGTCGGCCAGTAACGGACACCGCGCGGCCGTCCGCGCGCACAGAGGGCCCGGAACGCGGTTCGCGTTCCGGGCCCTTCGCCGTGCCCGCTCTCCGTTTGCCCGACGACCTGCCCGCCCGCCGGACCGCCGGCCCGGCTTGCCCGCTCCGTGCCGTACCGGAACAGTACGGGAGTTAAGCGGACAATGAAGAGGAATGTCCGTTCTGTTCTATTCATCGGGAAATGGCGGACACTTCCCCGGCGCCCCCCGGCGCACCCTCCGGCGCTCGAATCGCGGCGACTCCCCCGGATCGACGAGCGCGCCCCCTCGCGCTTCGACGCACCGTCACGTATTTCCTGAGGCAGGGACAGTTTTGGATATCCGCCGGGGAATTGCCGGAAAATGATCACTGAGAGACCATTCTCGATCATGAATTCCGACCCATTGGGCAGTTCCCGCTAAACCGTGATGCGCATCACAGCTATTTGCAGTTTTAACTTAAGTCTGCTTAACGTGCTCCCCGTTCGTGACCACACGGACCCAGTTCATCCGCAACGCCGAGTCCTGCCGTCGGATGTCCTGGCAGCGCGAATAACGCACCACGGCAGGAGCGGGGGACCCACAGGTAAGTCGCCCCGGACCGGTCCTCGGAACGGTTCAGGGCTAGGGGTGAAGCCGCGCCACGCGCGGCCGGGCAACTCCAGCCCGAATCCGACAGCTCACCTCGCAGGCGTGGGAGAGGACCGCGTCTTCATGCTGCCCACCAACGGCACTCGCCTGTCCAGCCGCACCCGCCG
This sequence comes from Kitasatospora sp. NPDC093550, assembly GCF_044764985.1. NCBI lineage: Bacteria > Bacillati > Actinomycetota > Actinomycetes > Kitasatosporales > Streptomycetaceae > Kitasatospora > Kitasatospora sp. NPDC093550. The sequence continues at coordinate 743,201 of NZ_JBIWJF010000001.1, read as the reverse complement.
CGTGATCGCCGCCATCGGCGTCGCGGGCGTCGGCCTCACCGTCCCCTGCCTCGTCTCCGGCACCGCCTCCGCCGCCTCCGTCGCCACCTGGGACAAGGTCGCCCAGTGCGAGAGCAGCGGCAACTGGAGCATCAACACCGGCAACGGCTTCTACGGCGGCCTCCAGTTCACCCAGAGCACCTGGTCCGCCTTCGGCGGCACCGCCTACGCCTCGCGCGCCGACCTGGCCACCAAGGACCAGCAGATCGCCGTCGCCGAGAAGGTGCTCGCCTCGCAGGGCCCCGGCGCCTGGCCGGTGTGCTCGATCCAGGCCGGCCTGACCAAGGGCGGCACCCCGGCGGCCGTCGACACCTCGGCCGCCGCCAAGCCGGCCGCGCCCGCCGCCCCGGCCGCCAAGCCGGCGCAGACCCCCGCCCCGGCCGCGAAGCCCGCCAAGCCCGCCAAGCCCGCCGCGCCGGCCCAGGCCGACGCCCAGGCCTCCAGCGACTCCGCCGCCACCAACTGGGCCCAGAAGCACCAGCAGTGGGCCCAGGACCACGACTACACCGTGGTCGCCGGCGACTGGCTGTCCTCGATCGCCGACAAGCACAACGTCCAGGGCGGCTGGCAGCGGCTGTACGAGCTCAACCGCAGCACCCTGACCGAGGGCCCGGACACCATCTACCCGGGCCAGCACCTGACCTTCGGTGACGGCGACCAGGCCCAGCAGTCCGCCTCCTCGGACAAGTCCGGCTCCGACTTCACCTGGTTCAACCGCCCGCAGAAGTCCGGTCAGTCCGCGAACGGCGGTTCCGTGAACGCCAAGCCGGCCGCTCAGACCCAGACCCAGGCCGCCAAGCCGGCCGCCCCGGCCCAGGCCGCCACCGGCAGCATGGCCGCCGCGGTGTCCTTCGCCGAGTCCAAGGTCGGCCAGGCCTACGTCTACGGCGGCACCGGCAACGGTGGCTGGGACTGCTCCGGCCTGACCCAGGCCGCGCTGCGCGCCGCGGGCATCTCCGTCCCGCGCGTCGCCGCCGACCAGGCCGCCGCCAGCACCCACGTCTCGCTGGACAGCCTGCAGCCGGGCGACCTGCTGTTCTGGTCCAACAACGGCAAGGACTCGGGCGTCTACCACGTCGCGATCTACGTCGGCGGCGGCAAGTACGTCGAGGCCGCCAACCCGAGTGCGGGCGTGCGCGAGCAGACCATCGCCAACTGGGCCCCGGACTTCGCCGGCCGGGTCTGAGGACACGGCGTCACAGCTGACGACTGACGGATGACAGCTGACAGGTAACAGCTGACAGATAACAGATAACAGATAACAGATTTCAACATCTGTCAGCTGTCAGCCGTCATCCGAAAGCCGGCAGCCCACCGCCCCGGGAGGAGTCTGGTCGCTCCTCCCGGGGCTTCGGCGTATCCCCGTGGTGAAACCCGGTCCCAACGGGCATGCTGCTGCTCTGCACCCGAGGAGGAGTCACATGGCCCAGGTCACCGTCACGCTCGACGCGAACCTCGCGATCGACGCGATGATGCTCTCCGGTACCAAGAACCCGCAGGACGCCGTCGAACTGGTCCTGCGCGACTACCTGGCCCGCGGCCGCCGCACCGAGACCCGTACCGGCGAAGCGGCCGACGGCCACCGCCTCACCGTCGACCGCCCGAGCGCCCAGGAGGGCTGAGCCGGCGTACGCGAAGGGCCCCGGAGAGCAACTGCCCTCCGGGGCCCTTCCGTTGGCCGTACGGCCGACCGCAGCCCGGGGCGCGCCGCACGCACGCCCACGAGCCCGCAGCTCAGGACCCGGGCCCGCCGCTCAGCGCGCGCAGGCCCCGGTGGACCCGCGCATCACCAGCTCCGGCTGGAACATGAACTCGCCCCGCTGGGCGGCGTTCCCGCCGACCTCCTCCAGCAGCGCGTCCACCGCCGCCGTGGCCATCGCCTCGACCGGCTGGCGGATCGTGGTCAACGGCGGCTCGGTGAAGGCGATCAGCGGCGAGTCGTCGAAGCCGACCACCGACACGTCCTGCGGCACCGACAGCCCGCGCTGCCGCACCGCCCGGATCGCCCCGAGCGCCATCATGTCGCTCCCGCAGACGATCGCCGTGCAGCCCTTGTCGAGCAGCGCGCCGGCCGCCGCGTGCCCGCCCTCCACGCTGAACAGCGTGTGGTGGACGAGGTTCTCGGCCTCCTCCCGAGTGCGCCCGAGCACCTCCCGCATCGCCGCCGTGAAGCCTTCTATCTTGCGCAGCACCGGGACGTACCGGCGCTGCCCGACGGCCAGCCCGATCCGCTCGTGCCCGAGTTCGGCCAGGTGCTGGACCGCCATCCACATCGCGGCCCGGTCGTCCGGCGAGATGAACGGCGCGTCGATCTTCTCGCTGAAGCCGTTGATCAGCACGAACGGCACCCCGCGCCCGGCCAGCCGCGCGTAGCGGTCGTGGTCGGCGGTGCTGTCGGCGTGCAGCCCGGAGACGAAGACGATGCCCGCCACGCCCCGGTCCACCAGCATCTCCACCAGTTCGTCCTCGGTGGAGCCGCCAGGGGTCTGGGTGCACAGCACCGGCGTGAAGCCGTGCCGGCTGAGCACCTGCTCGATCACCTGCGCCAGCGCGGGGAAGATCGGGTTGCTCAACTCCGGTGTGATCAGCCCGATCAGCCCGGCACTGCGCTGGCGCAGCCGGGTCGGCCGCTCGTACCCGAGCACGTCGAGTGCGGCCAGCACCGTCTGCCGGGTGGCGGCGGAGACGTTCGCCTTGCCGTTGAGCACGCGGGAGACGGTGGCTTCGCTGACCCCCGCCTGTGCCGCGATGTCTGAGAGTCGCGCCGTAGTCACGGTCCCAGAGCCTATTGCAACCACGTCAGACCGCCCACCAGCCGGTGCTGTCCGGAGCGAGCACCGTCTCGCCGCCGTCCACCACGAGGTCGGCCGAGGCGAGCAGCAGCCTGCCCGGGGCCGCTATCCGCACCGGCTCGCCGGTGGTGTTCACGGTGCACACGAAGGACCCGCGGCGGAACGACAGGGTGCCCTCGGGGCCGTCCAGCCACTCGACCCCGGTGCCGGCGCCGAGGTCGGCCTGCGCCCGCCGGACGGCCAGCGCGCTGCGGTAGAGCTCCAGGGTGGAGGACGGGTCGCCGGTCTGCGCCTCGACGCTCAGTTCGGCCCAGGTGGCGGGCTGCGGCAGCCAGGACGGGCCGCCGGCCGCCGGCCCGAAGCCGTACGGGGCCTCGGTGCCGGACCACGGGATCGGGACGCGGCAGCCGTCGCGGTAGCCGTCCTGTCCGGCCTGGCGGAAGAAGGACGGGTCCTGGCGGACCTCGTCGGGCAGGTCGGTGACGTCGGGCAGGCCGAGTTCCTCGCCCTGGTAGATGTACGCGGAGCCGGGCAGCGCGAGCATCAGCAGGGTGGCGGCGCGGGCGCGGCGCAGGCCGAGTTCGCGGTCGCCGGGGGTGCGGATCTGGGTGCCGAGGCCCGGCTCGTTGGCGAAGCGGGTGGCGTGCCGGGTGACGTCGTGGTTGGACAGCACCCAGGTGGTGGGGGCGTCGACCGGGCGCATCGAGTCGAGCGAGAGGTCGATCACCTCGCGCAGCGCCGTGGCGTCCCAATCGGTGCCCAGGTACTGGAAGTTGAACGCCTGGTGCAGCTCGTCGGGACGGACGTAGTTCGCGGTGCGCTGGACGGTCGGGGTCCAGGCCTCGGCGACACCGATCCGCTGGCCCGGGTACTCGTCGAGGATCTTGCGCCAGCTGCGGTAGATCTCGTGCACGCCGTCCTGGTCGAAGAACGGCATGACGTCGTTGCCGAGCAGCTTCAGCTGGTCGGAGCCGCCGAGGTCGGGCAGGCCGGGGGCCTTGACCAGGCCGTGGGCGACGTCGATGCGGAAGCCGTCCACGCCCATGTCGAGCCAGAACCGCAGGATCGAGCGGAACTCGTCGGCGACGGCCCGGTTCTCCCAGTTGAAGTCGGGCTGCTCGGGGGCGAACAGGTGCAGGTACCAGTCGCCGGGGGTGCCGTCCGGGTTCTCGGTGCGGGTCCAGGCCGGGCCGCCGAAGATGGACTCCCAGTCGTTGGGCGGCAGTTCGCCGTTCTCGCCCTTGCCGGGGAGGAAGTGGTAGCGGTCGCGCAGCGGGGAGCCGGGACCCTCGCGCAGGGCGCGCTGGAACCACTCGTGCTGGTCCGAGGAGTGGTTGGGGACCAGGTCGACGATGATCCGCAGGCCCAGGCCGTGGGCGTCCCGGATGAGGGCGTCGGCGTCCAGCAGGGTGCCGAACATCGGGTCCACCGCGCGGTAGTCGGCGACGTCGTAGCCGGCGTCCGCCTGCGGCGAGGCGTAGAACGGCGAGAGCCAGACCGCGTCCACGCCGAGGTCGCGCAGGTACGGCAGGCGGCTGCGGATGCCGGGCAGGTCGCCCATGCCGTCGCCGTTGGAGTCGGCGAAACTGCGCGGGTACACCTGGTAGATGACCGCGTCCCGCCACCAGCCTCTGGACGCGCTGACGTTCGCCTCGTGAGCGGTGTCGGCGGCAGGCCGGGAGGTGTCGGCCAGGTTCTGGGTCATGGACGGTATCCCTCGGGGATCGGAGGAGCGGGGGGCCATGCGCGCGTGGTGTTCCGCGGCAGGCGTCACGACTTGGAGGCACCGGCGGTCAGGCCGGTGACCAGGTGGCGCTGCACCAGGTAGAAGAAGGCCGCGGAGGGGATCGCGATCAGCACGGCGGTCGCGGCCATCAGGTTCCACTGGGCGTCGTGCTCGCTGACGAAGGTCTGCAGGCCGACGGCCAGCGTGTACTTGTCGGAGCTGAGCATGAAGGTCGAGGCGAACGGGACCTCGGCCCAGTAGGTGAGGAAGGAGTAGAAGGCGGCGACCGCCAGGCCCGGACGGGCGAGCGGCAGCACCAGCCGCCAGAAGGTGCCGAACGGGGTGAGCCCGTCGACCCGGCCGGCCTCGTCGATCTCCACCGGGATGGTGTCGAAGTAGCCCTTCAGCAGCCAGGCGCAGTACGGCACCGTGGTGGTCGAGTAGACCAGGATCAGACCGGTGTAGCTGTCCAGCAGGCCGAGTTCGGAGAGCATCGTGTACATCGGCACGATCAGCACCGCGATCGGGAACATCTGGGTGACCAGCAGCGACCACATCAGCGGCTTGTGCCCGGGGAACTTCATCCGGGAGACGGCGTAGCCGGTGGTGGCGGCGAGCAGGACGCCGAAGACGGTGGTGATGCCGGAGACCAGCAGGGCGTTGCCGAACCAGGTGAAGAAGTCGGTGTCGGACAGCACGTGCTGGTAGTTCGCCAGCGTGAGCTTGTCGAGGATCTGGCCGGGGTGGAGGTAGTCGGTCTTGTCCGGGCCGAGCGAGACGAAGAGGATCCACGCGACCGGGAACAGCGCGAGCAGGCTGGCCACGATCAGGATGCCGTGGGACAGCGCACGGGCCAGCGGGCTGCTCTCGCCGCGCCGGCGGACCTTGGCCGGTCGGGCGGTCGGGGCCGCGGTCGCCGCGGGGGCCGGGCGTTCGGTGGTGGTGCTCATCGGGGGTACCTGCCTTCGTGGGTCAACTGGGTCCGGGGCCTCAGCCGTTGGCCTGCTCGTTGCGGGCGAGCCAACGCCGGTAGAAGGCGGTGAAGACGATCAGGATGGACAGCAGGATCACGCCGTACGCGGCGGACTGCGCGTAGTCCCGGGGGATCTGGCCGAAACCGAGGCGGTAGGCCCAGGTGACCAGCAGCTGGGCGTCGGGAGCGCCGGTGCCGAACAGCAGGAAGATGACGTTGAACTGGTTGAAGGTCCAGATCACGCCGAGCAGCACGACGGTGGAGGAGACGCTGCGCAGCCCGGGCATGGTGACGTGCCGGAAGCGCTGCCAGGGGGTGGCGCCGTCCATCTCGGCGGCCTCGTACAGCTCGGCCGGGATCGACTGCAGGCCGCCGAGCAGCGAGATCATCATGAACGGCACGCCGGCCCAGGTGTTCACCAGGATCGCGGCGACCTTCTGCGCCCACGGGTCGGTGAGCCAGCCGGGCTCGGGCAGGTGCAGGGTGGACAGGATGCCGTTGACGACACCGCCGTCGGCGAGCATCAGGCGCCAGGAGAAGACGGTGACGAAGGTCGGCACGGCCCAGGGCAGGATGAGCAGCATCCGGTAGGCGGCGCGCCCGCGCAGCTTCTTGTTGAGCAGCAGGGCGAGGCCGAGGCCGAGGGTGTAGTGCAGGAAGACACAGACGGCCGTCCAGGCGATGGTCCAGACGAAGTGCGACCAGAAGCGGTCGTACGAGCCCGGGCCCCACAGGATGTCGGCGTAGTTGTGGAAACCGATGAAGTGGTAGCTGGCCGGGATCTCGTTGACGCCGATCTTGCGGGCGACGTTGAGGCTGTTGGCGTCGGTGAGGGTGAGCCAGATGCCCTCGCCGAGCGGGTAGAGCACCAGCACGCCGAGCACCAGCACGACCGGGGCGATCATCGCGTAGGCGTACCAGTGCTTGGCGTAGGAGCGCTTGACGCGTTCCAGCAGGCCCGGACGCTGCTCGCGCTCCCGGCTGCCCTTGCCGGTGGCGCCCTGCACGGCGACTGACATCGTTTGCACCTTCTCGGGGGGATTCTCGGGGGAGCCGACGGCCCGGCCTGCCGGGGGCGGCGGGGGCGTGTGACGGGTGACCGGTGACGAGTGACGGCGAACAACTGACAGATGATGAAATCTGTCGTCTGTTATTCGTTCGCCGTCACCCGTCGCCCGTCGTCCGTCCCCCGCCATCCGCAGTCCGGCAGACCGGGCTCAGGGACTACTTGGCGAAGCCCGGCAGGAGCTTGGCGTAGTCAGTGGCGACGGTGTTCAGCGCGTCCTGGGTGCCGGTGCCCTGGAGGGCCTTGCCCAGGTTGGTGCCGAGCGAGGCGAACAGCGAGCTGTACTCGGGCAGTTCGGGGCGCGGCTTGGCGCTGCTCAGGATGCCCTGGAAGCCGGCGATACCCGGGTCGGCCTTGACGTCCGCGGTGAAGGCGTCGGAGCGGGTGGGCAGCGTGGAGTTCTTCTGCGCGATGAACGCCTGGCTCTCGGCCGAGGTCATGAAGGCGGCGAACTTCTCGGCGGCGGCCTTGTGGGCCTTGTCGGCGCCGGCGTAGACCGCGATGTTGTGGCCACCGGTGGGGGCGCCGGCCTTGTCGGCCGAGGCGCCGGGGACGGCGGCGATGCCGAGGTTGTTCTTGTCGGCGAAGGCCGAGCCCTTGTAGATGTTGGTGATCTCCCACGGGCCCTGGATGATCGCCGCGACCTTGCCGCTGTTGAAGGCGTCCATCATGTGGGCGTAGGCGTCGGTGGTGACGTCGGCCTTGGCGGTACCGGGCGCGGTGAACATCGTCTTGTAGGTCTCGACGGCCTTGACGGCCTCCGGCGAGGTGACGGTGATCTTCTTGCCGGCGGCGTCGACGGTGTCGGTGCCCTCGCCGAACAGGAACGGCATCGCGTAGTAGCCGTCGGCGGCCTTCAGCCAGAAGCCGTCCACGCCCGCCTTCTCCTTGACGGCGGCGGCGTCGGCCTTCAGCTCGTCCCAGGTCTTCGGCGCCGCGGTGATGCCGGCCTTGGCGAACAGCTCCTTGTTGTAGAGCAGGCCGAGGGTGTCGGTCACCAGCGGGACGCCGTACAGCTTGCCCTCGTACTTGGCCTGCTGGATCAGGCTGGGCTGGAAGGCGGAGGTGTCGGCGGCGGCCGGGGTGCCGTCCAGCGGCTCCAGGTAGCCGGCCTTGGCGAAGGCCGCGGTCCAGCCGACCTCGGAGCGGAACACGTCCGGAGCGCCCTTGGCCCCCATGGCGGTCTGGAGCTTGTTCTGCGCCTGGTCGAACGGGACGTTGACGAAGTCGACCTTGATGTTCGGGTTGGCGGCCTGGAACTTCTTGACGAGCTCCTGGTAGTTCGGCGCCTCGTTGGTGGCGTTCGAAGTGTCCCAGTACGTGAGGGTGACCGGCCCGTCGGCCTTGCCGTCCGAGCTGGAGCCGCTGCTGCCACAGGCAGCCATCGAGACCGCGAGGGCCACAACGAGGGCAGAGGCCGCGATGCCACGCCGCATGAGAACTCCTTGGGAGGGTGGGGGTGCCCGAGATGTTCGGAGACAGGCGCATAATGGCTGCCTCGTGCCGACCGCATCGTTGCTGCCGTCGGGCTCGGGAAGGAAGTTAACAGCGGTGAAAGATCGACGGAAAGTCCTTGCAGCAAGTTTCTGCAAGAAACGGGGATCGTTACATCCACGTGTCCTGGACGTTGCCACACGGTAGTTGACGTACGACCCGATCGTCCCGGTTCGCCCGATTCACCCCTCCCCCGGGTGGCCGACGGAACCACCGTGCGTGGCGGAAAGCCGCCTCCAGCAGACTGGACGCATGCGCATCAGAGCCGTCACCAGGGACGAACTACCGCTGCTGACCGAGCTGGAACGAGCCGCCGGCGCCCCCTTCGCCGCCATCGGCATGCCGGAGATCGCCGAGGACGAGCCCCCGGCCCCGGAGGAGCTGGCGCACTTCCTGGAGCACGGCGTCGCCCTGGCCGCCGAGGCCCCCGACGGCGCGATCGCCGCCTACCTGCTGGCCGAGCCGGTGGACGGCGCGCTGCACATCGAGCAGGTCTCGGTCCACCCCGACCACGCCCGCCGCGGCATCGGCCGGGCCCTGATCGACCACCTGGCGCGCACCACCGAGGCCCCGGCCCTCACCCTCACCACCTTCGCCGAGGTGCCCTGGAACGCCCCCTACTACGCGCGCTGCGGCTTCCGCCCGCTCACCACCGCCGAGCTCACCCCCGGCCTGCGCGAGATCCGCCACAGGGAGGCCGAGCACGGCCTGGACCGCTGGCCCCGGCTCTGCATGCGCCGGGACCTGCGCCCGTGAGCCTCCTGCTTTCGTGAGCCGCCCGGGCCCGTGAGCCACTGGTGTCGTGAGCCGCCCGGGCAGGTGAGCCGCCCAGCCCCGGGGCCTACCGGGCCCGGCACGCCCCCGCCTAGGCGGTCCCCAGCCGCAGCACGGTCGTCGAGCGGAACTCCTCCCCCGGCCGCAGCACGGTGCTCGGGAACGCCGGGTGGTGCGGGGAGTCCGGGAAGTGCTGGGTCTCCAGCGCGATCCCGGCGAACGGCCCGTACGGGACGCCGCTCGCGCCGGTGACCGCGCCCTGGAACTTGTTCGCCGTGTAGACCTGGATGCCCGGCTCGGTGGTCAGCACCTCCAGGGTGCGGCCGCTGACCGGGTCCTCCAGCAGCGCCGCCCGCGCCGGGCGGCCGTCCGCCGGACGGGCGCGCAGCACCCAGTTGTGGTCGTAGCCGCCCGGCCCGACCAGCTGCGGGTGCCGGTCGTGCACCGACTTGCCGACCGGCGTGGCCACCGTGAAGTCGAAGGGCGTGCCGGCCACCGGCTCGGTGTGCCCGTACGGGATCTGCCGCTCGTCGGCCGGGGTGTACTCGTCGGCGTCCAGGGTGAGCAGGTGCCCGAGGACGTCCCCGCTGCCTTCACCCGCGAGGTTGATGTACGCGTGGTTGGTCAGGTTGACGACGGTCGGCTTGTTGGTGACCGCGCGGTAGGCGATCACCAGCTCACCGGAGGCGTCCAGCGTGTAGTCGACGGTCAGGTCGAGCGCCCCGGGGAAGCCCTGGTCGCCGTCCGGGCTGTGCAGCCGCAGCCGCACCCCGCCCTCGACCGGCTCGGCCGCCCACATCCGGTTCGCGAAGCCGTCCGGCCCGCCGTGGATGGTCATGCCGCCGCCGGTCGGCGCGAGCGGGTGCTCCTCGCCGTCGATGGTGACGGAGGAGTGGTCGATCCGGTTGGCGTACCGGCCGACCACCGTGCCGTAGTGCCGGGCCGGACCGAGGATCTGGGCCAACTCGTCGGTCGAGAGCAGCAGTTGGGCGGAACGGCCGGAGCGGTCCGGCGCGCTCAGGGTGTGCAGGGTGGCACCGAGGGTGAGCACGCTCGCCTCGTACGGGCCGGCCGTGAGCGTCCAGCGCCCGATCGCGGCACCCGCGCCCGAGGGGTCGAGGGGTTGGTGCCGAACGCTGGTGGCCTCGCTCGCCATGGCCTGCTCCTTCACTGTCGGCCGCAGCGCACCGCGACCGCCCGCTTCTTCCTGGTCCGCCGAGGAGGCGCCACGGCAGCCCCCGTGTCCGTCAGCCTAGCGACGGCGGCCACGGCGGGGGCGCACCCGCGCCAGCGCGCGCCGCCCTTGCGCGACAACCGCCCTGACCGGCCGCCACCACTCTCCGTGCACCGGGCCACCGTACGGGAGCCTCCGCACCTCCCGCGGCCCCGCACCCGCCCACTCACACACACGAGAAGCCCGTACGGAACGAGACCGGACCCCGTGCGCCACGCCGGGCTCCTACTCCTCCGCGTCCGGCCGGGTCGCCTCCCGCTGCTGCGGCGGCAGCCCGAGCGCGGAAGCCAGCCCGTCCGGCCCGCTGCCCGCCTTGCGGTAGACCGCCGCCAGTCGCCGGTTGACCAGGCCGATGTTCAGACCGAGCTCCTCCGCGATCCGCTGCGGCGGCAGGCCCTGCACCGCCCGCCGGGCGACCTCCAGCTCCGGGCCGCTGAGCGCGTCCAGGGTGTCCCGGAAGTCGCGCAGTCCCAGTCGGTTGGGCCGCAGGCCGTAGTTGGCCAGCTCCCGCCGCGCCTGGTCGACCAGTCCCTCGGCCGAGCAGTGCTGGGCCAGCTCGATGCCCTGGTACAGGTACTCCTGGGCGTCCTCCAGCCGCCCCACCCGGCGCAGCGCGGCGCCGAGGTCGACCAGCGCCACGGCGTGCTCGTAGCCGGCCGGGGACTGCCCCAGGTGCATCACGGCCTGTTCCAGCAGCTCGACCGCCTGCTGCCCGTCCTCGACCTGTGCCTGCAGCCGCAGCGCGGTGCCGATCGCCGAGGCGGTGCCGAAGGCGCGGGCGTCGTGGACGGCCTTCTGGGCGTAGTCGCGGGCGCGCTCGGGCTCGTCGCTCGCGATAGCGATGGCGAGGTGGCCGGCCCAGGGCGCCCAGACCGTGTTGCGCCAGCCCCGGACCTCCAGCTGGGCGCCGGCTTCGGTGAGCGCGGCGGCGGCGCCCGCGTGCCGGTTCTTGGCGATCAGCAGCTTGCCGTACAGCGAGGCCGCGTCCGGCAGCACCATGGCGGTCGCGTGGTACGGCGGGTGGAACCCGAAGTCGTTGGCCAGCTCCCAGGCCTCGTCGACCCGGCCGCGGGCGATCAGGGTGTCCACCAGCACGCCCACCGCGTCCCAGGCCAGCGGCAGCTTCTGCCCGATCCGCTCGGAGATGCGGTACGCCCGGCGCAGGAAGTCCTCGGCCTCGGCGAGCAGGCCGCGGCGGAACCGGGCCAGTCCCATCAGGAAGTACGCGAAGCCCCGGTGGGCGCCGCTCCACCCGGCGACCTCGAACTGGATGATGGCGTCGGCGGCCAGCCGCTCGGCCTGGGCGACCCGGTCGTTGTAGATGTACGTGAGACCGAGCATCGAGGGCAGTTCGAAGCCCCAGGTGGTGTCGGTCCAGCCGAGGCCCTTGGGCAGCCGGCCGCCGTCGAGGACCTCGTCGGCGAGCGCGAGCGCCTCGGCGGAGGAGCGGCCCCGCAGGGTGAGGTCCCAGGCCCGCATCGCGAGCACGGCCCGGTCGGCCGCCTCCCGGCCGGTCAGGCCGCGGCACATCTCGCCGAGCCGGGCGGAGCGGCCGGGGCCGTCCTCCTCGGACTTGCGGAAGGCGTGCCACATGAACGAGGCGGCCTGGAGCCGCTGCCGCCTGGCCGGGTCGTCGGTCTTCTCCGCCTCGTCCTGGCAGACCAGCGCGGCCTCGCGCAGCTCGCCGCTGTGCGCGAGCACCTCGGAGAGCCGGAAGGTGGCGTCCACCCGCAGTTCGGGGCGCAGCGGCACCTCGTCCGGGTGGAGGGCGAGCTTGAGCTGGTTGACGGTGGCGACGGGGTCGGTGAGCAGGGCGGAGCAGCCGAGTTCGTACAGCACCTCGGCCTTGATCTCGTCGGCGGGCGGCTCGTTGAGCGCGCGGTGCAGGCAGCGCTGGGCGGCCTCGGGGGCGCCGATGAGCTGGTGTTCGACGGCGGCGCGGCGCAGCTTCTTGACGATCCGGTCGTCGCCCTCGCCGGAGTGGGTCTCGACCAGGTGGCGGGAGGCGGCGAGCAGGCCGAGCCCGGCGTTCTCGATCTCGACGGCGGCGATGCCGTGCATGCCGAGGCGGGTGGCGTCCGGCATGGTGTTGTAGATCGAGCTGGCGATCAGCGGGTGGACGAACTCCAGGTTCCCGTTGGGGGCTTGGGTGAGCACGCGCTGCTTGCGCAGCTGCTTGATGGAGTCCCGGGCGCCCTCGGTGCTCTGGGTGGAGATCCGGGTGGCGAGGTCGACCCGGATGTCGGTGCCCAGCATGGCGCAGGCCCAGGCGAAGCGCAGGGTGCTGGCGCCGAGCCGGTCCAGCCAGCTCTTGAGGGTCATCCCGGTGGCGTCGACGGCGAGTTCGCGCAGCTGGCGGGAGTTCTCCTCGACCGGTTCGAGCTCCTGGTCGCGGACCTGGTCGAGCAGGGCGACGACCTCGAAGGGGTTGCCGTTGACGACGTTCCAGAACTCGTAGCAGAAGGCGTCCTCGGCCTTGTCGCCGAGTTCGGCGCGGATCATGTCGGTGACGGAGCTGAGGTTGAGCCGGTTGAGCTCGTGCTTGCGGCCCTTGAGGCCGACGACGTCCCGGCGGAAGTCCTGGGTCTCGGCCGGCCAGTCGTTCTCGTCCTCGCGGAAGGCGAAGACGAGCAGGACGGGCAGTTCGCCGGAGCGGACGGCGAACTTGGCGAGCCAGGAGAGGGATTCGGCGTCGGCCCAGTGCAGGTCGTCGACGATCATCACCATCGGCGCGCGGCGCGGTGCGAGCTGGGTGAGGACGTAGTCGAGGCCGTCGCGCACGCCCTGCGGGTCGAGTCGGCGGGCGCCGGCCTTGGGCTGCTTGAGGCCCATGGCCGGTCCGACGACCTCCTCCCAGGTACCCATGACCTGGCGGAACTCGTCCGGCCGCAGGTCGCTGAGGACCGGCTGGAGCAGCTGGCGCAGGACGTGGTAGGGCTCCTTGAACTGCCGTTCACCGCCTCGGGCGAACAGCACGGTGGCACCCTCGCGCAGCTTGGCGATCCGTCGGACCTCGTGCAGCAGGCTGGTCTTGCCGATGCCGGGGCGGCCGGAGAAGGCGAGCAGACCGCCGATCTCGGTGCCGCCGGCGGCGAATTCGCGGCAGAGGCGGTCGACGGCGGCTTCCACCGAACGCAGTTCGGCGTCGCGGTCGCGCAGTCGGACCCGCGGCGCGGCGCCGTCGCCCTCCCGGCCGGAACCGGTTCCCGTCCGACGTTCGTTCCCCTGCTCGGTCACCGTCGCGCCTCCGCCTCGCCCGATCCCGTCACAGCGCCATCACTGCGTGGAGCCGAGGGTAGCGCTGCGTGGGCCGCACCGTGCGGCATTCGTGCAGGCTGGGGCGGACGGTGAGGGTTCGGACGGCTTGCCAAGGGCAATTGCCCTATATCCCTAACGTCCGATCATTACATCAGATACCCTACGGCCCTCGAAGCTCAGATGATCTTGCGAATCCCACCCTCACCATCTCGGCCTCGACGTGTCAACTCCCCCACGATCAGTGTTCGAACCACAAGCGCCCCCACCCTCCGCTGCACCGGGAGTCCGATGTCTGACGACAGCTCACTTCAGATCCCGTTCCCGCACCGCCGCAGTCCGCACGGCCCGTACGCCACCGCGCTGCACCGCGACTGGCTGATCCGCCACCCGCTGCTCCCCGACGCCGACCACCCGGGCTACGCGCACTGGGAGGTGGTGGACCTCGCCGCGCTCGGTTACCCGGACGCCGGACCGGACGAACTCGCCCTGGCCGCCGACCTGATGGGCTTCTACTTCCTCTTCGACGACCAGTTCGACGGCCCGCTCGGCCGCCGCCCCTCGGAAGTCGCCCCGATCTGCGAGCGGCTGATCGCCGTCCTGCACGGCGCCCGCCCCGACCAGGACTCCGCCGTCGAGACCGCCTTCTCCGACCTCTGGAACCGGAGCGTGCGCGGCATGCCCGCGCGCTGGCAGGCGCGCGCCGCGTACAACTGGGAGTACTACCTGGCCAGTCACCCGGCCGAGGCGGCCGGCCGGATCTCCACCCGGCCCCCGGACCGGGACGGCTACCTGGAGCTCAGACGGGGCACCGCGGCCATGGAGACGATCTTCGACATGGTCGAGCGGATCGGCCAGTTCGAGGTCCCGGCCGCCGTCCTGCACCACCCGGTGCTGCGTCAGATCCGCCAACTGGCAGCCGACATACCGTCGCTCAGCAACGACGTGCGCTCCTACCCGCTGGAGGCGCCGCGCGGGGACGTGAACAACCTGGTCATGATCGTCCAGCGCGAGCGCCGCTGCTCGGCCGAGGAGGCCTGCTCGGCGGTCATCGCGGAGGCCCAGCTGATGGTCGAGCGCTGCGCCGAACTGCACGAGCGACTCCCGGACGTCTACCGCGAGTTGGGCCTGTCCCGGATCGAGAGCGCGATCGCCCAGCGGTACGCGGACGGGCTGCTCACCTGGCTGGCCGGCTACCTCAGCTGGGAGGCCCGCACCGGCCGGTACCACACGGTCTGACACCCGGTCGGACCGCCGGGGCGGTCGGACCTCCTCGACCGGCCGCCCCCACGAACGTCCCGCCCGACGGTCGGCACCGCCCGTCGCACCGGCCGTCGCACGGGCCGCCGCACCGGCCGGCGCCGGGCCGACGCCGGGCCGACGCACCGGCCCGCCCGCACCCGGGAGAACGGCCGGAACGCACACCCTCCGTACGGGCTCGGCGTACGGACCGTAGCCGCGGCGCGCGCCCGACGGTTATCGTGCTCGGCGGCGGGCGCCCCGAGCGGGTGTCCGGCCCGTGCGCGTGCCCCACCCTCCCGCCGGGCCGCCCCCGACCGGGCGGCCCGGCGCGCCGCCCGCGGCCGTACGGTCCGGGCGGTGCCCGACCTCGCGAGGAGACACCAGAGCATGACGGTCTACCAGCCCCCCGGCGCACCCGGCAGCATCGTCGCCTACCGCTCCCGGTACGAGCACTGGATCGGCGGCGGTTGGACGCCCCCGGTGCGCGGCGAGTACTTCGGCGACCCGACCCCGGTCACCGGCGAGGTGTTCACCGAGGTCGCCCGGGGCACCGCCGAGGACATCGAGGCCGCCCTGGACGCGGCCCACGCCGCCGCCCCCGCCTGGGGCCGCACCCCGGCCGCCGAGCGGGCGCACGTGCTGCTGCGGATCGCCGACCGGATGGAAGCCAACCTGGAGCAGCTGGCCGTCGCGGAGAGCTGGGAGAACGGCAAGCCGGTGCGCGAGACGCTGGCCGCCGACCTCCCGCTCGCCGTCGACCACCTGCGCTACTTCGCCGGCGCGCTGCGCGCCCAGGAGGGCAGCCTCTCCCAGCTGGACGAGGACACCGTGGCGTACCACTTCCACGAGCCGCTGGGCGTGGTCGGCCAGATCATCCCGTGGAACTTCCCGATCCTGATGGCGATCTGGAAGCTCGCCCCGGCGCTCGCGGCCGGCAACGCGGTGGTGCTCAAGCCCGCCGAGCAGACCCCGGCCTCGGTCCTGCTGCTCGCCGAGCTGACCGCCGACCTGCTGCCGCCCGGCGTGCTCAACATCGTCACCGGCTTCGGCGAGGAGGCCGGCGCCCCGCTCTCCGCCAGCCCGCGGATCCGCAAGCTCGCCTTCACCGGCGAGACCTCCACCGGCCGGCTGATATCCCGGGCGGCGGCGGACAACCTGATCCCGGTCAGCCTGGAGCTCGGCGGCAAGAGCCCCAACGTCTTCTTCGCGGACGTCGCCGACGCCTCCGACGCCTTCTACGACAAGGCCGTCGAGGGCTTCGCGATGTTCGCCCTCAACCAGGGCGAGGTCTGCACCTGCCCCAGCCGCGCGCTGATCGACTCCGCGATCTACGAACGGCTGCTCGCCGACGGCCTGCAGCGGGTGCGGGCGATGCGCCAGGGCGACCCGCTGGACACCGAGACCCAGGTCGGCGCCCAGGCCAGCGCCGAGCAGCTGAAGAAGATCCTCTCCTACTTCGAGATCGGCCAGGCCGAGGGCGCCAAGATCCTGACCGGCGGCGAGCGCGCCGACCTCGGCGGAGCGCTGTCCGGCGGGTACTACGTGACGCCGACGGTCTTCGAGGGCGACAACGCGATGCGGGTCTTCCAGGAGGAGATCTTCGGCCCCGTCGTCTCGGTGACCCGCTTCGACGGCTTCGACCAGGCCGTCGCCCTCGCCAACGACACCCAGTACGGGCTCGGCGCGGGCGTGTGGACCCGCAGCCTCAACACCGCCCACCGCGCCGGACGCGCCATCCAGGCGGGCCGGGTCTGGACGAACTGCTACCACGCCTACCCGGCCCACGCGGCCTTCGGCGGCTACAAGAACTCCGGCATCGGGCGGGAGAACCACAAGGCGCTGCTGGAGCACTACCAGCAGACCAAGAACCTGCTGGTCAGCTACTCCCCCGACGCGGTCGGCTTCTTCTAGGCCGCTCCGGGCGCCGCCCCGAGGCCGGCGCCCATGAGCCGCGCCCCCGAGACCGACGCCACCGAGGCCGCCGCCCGGGCCGTTCGGGGCCCCGGAAGTCGTGGGGCGGGGGGCCCGCCCCGGGGGCCCCCGCCCCCCCCCCCCCCCCCCCCCCCCCCCCCCCCCCCCCCCCCCCCCCCCCCCGGGGCCGGGGGGCCCCGCGGCCTGGGGGGGGGGGGCCCCCCGCCCGGGCCCCCCCCCCCCACCGCCACTCCCCGCGGCGGGCACACCAGGCAAATCGCCTGGTTCGGGATCTAAGCACATGAATCACCTGATTTTGCCGACGCGCCGCCGACATGCCCGCGCCTCCCGCGCGAACGCCGTAGACAGGACTCCCCAGTCCGCTCGTCCCCGTTGGGAGTCCCGGCCGATGACCATCGCCCCCGCCAAGCTCACCGACCCCGCCGTCCGCGCCTTCGTCACCGCGATCAACGCGGGCGACCGGGAGTCCTTCTTCGCCCTGCTCGCCCCGGACGCGACCATGTCCGACGACGGTTCCGACCGCGACCTGACGGACTGGGTCGACCGGGAGATCTTCGGCCCCAACGGCCGGATGGCCGTCCAGACCGAGTCGGACGGCGGCCACGCGCTGGTCGCCGAGTTCACCAACGACACCTGGGGCATGATGCGCACCGCCTGGCGCTTCACCGTCGAGGGCGGCAAGATCCACCGCTTCGACACCGGTCAGGCCTGAACCCCGCTCAGCCCGGCCCCGCCCGGTCCGGCCCCGCCCGGCCTTGACCGCCGCGCAGCCTGAGCCCCCGCCCCCAGGAGGCTCAGGACAGCCCCAGGCACCCCCGCACCGCGCGGATCAGGTTCCGCGAGCGGGCGTCACCGGTGACACCGGGCTGCATGCCGTTGGTGACGTACCCGAATCCCAGCCCGAGCTCGGGGTCGGCGAAGCCCAGCGAGCCGCCCCGCCCCGGGTGCCCGAAGCTCGCCGGGGAGGCCATCGGCGCGGTCGGGCCGTGCCGCCAGAAGCCCAGGCCGAAGGTGGAGTTGACGATCAGCACCCGGTCCGGCCCGCTCACCACCGGGCCGACCGCGCGGCCCAGCACCTCGGGCCCGAGCAGCGGTGGAAGCAGCGCACCGGTGCCGTCCGGACGGTCGGCCGCACCGATCAGCGCCGCGTAGAACCGGGCCAGCGAACGGGCGGTGCCGATGCCGCCCGCGCCGGGGATCTCGGCGGCCTGGACCGCCGGGTCGTTGAGGTCCACCCCGGGGAGCACCGAGGCGAAGGACCGCGCGGTCAGCGAGGCCGGGTCCTGGTAGGCGTCCCGGACGGACTGCTTGGGCCGCAGCCGCAGCCCGCTCGGCCCGGTCCGGGCCGCCTCCGGGGCGGGCAGGTCGACCAGCCTGCCGACCCGCGGCGCGGCCCCGGCCGGCAGCCCGATCCACAGGTCCAGCCCGAGCGGCCGGGCGATCTCCTCGGCGAAGTACTGTCCGACCGTCCGGCCGCTCACCCGCCGCACCACCTCGCCGACCAGCCAGCCGAAGGTGTACGGGTGGTAGCCGTGCGCCGTACCGGGCTCCCAGGCGGGCGACTGGGCGGCGACGGCGGCGGCCGCGCGCTCCCAGGTGAGCACGTCCTCCAGCCGCAGCGGCACGTCCAGCGCGGGCACCCCGGCCTGGTGCGAGAGCAGCCAGCGCACCGGCACCCCGCCCTTGCCCGCCGCCGCGAACTCCGGCCAGTACGAGGCCACCGGCGCGTCCAGGTCCAGCAGGCCGCGCTCGACGGCCAGCAGGGCGGTGGTCGCGGTCAGGCCCTTGGTGACCGAGCGGAGCACCTGGGCGGTGTCCGCCGTCCACGGCACCGCCGGCGCGGGCCGCCCGCCGACCTCGGGCCGGGCGTCACCGCCCCACAGGTCGACCACCTTGCGGCCGCGCACGTACAGCGCGAAGGCGGCACCGAGCTCGCCGAACTCGGCGAAGTTCCGGGCGAACGCCGCCCGCACGGGCTCGAACCCCTCGGCCGTCCCGCCCCAGATCTCCACCACCGCGCGCCGCCTTCAGCCCGTTCCGAGTCCTCGCCGTCCACCCGCGTTCGAAGGTTCGTGGGAAATCCGTTCGAGCCGAGCCCCGAAACCCTAACCTGTCGTTCATGACCAACCCCGCCGAAGAGCTGCTGGACGTCGTCGACGAGCAGGACCGGGTGATCGGAACCGCCCTGCGCGGCGAGGTCTACCGACGCGGCCTGACCCACCGCTGCGTCTTCGTCCTGGTCCGCGACCCGGCCGGACGGATCTTCGTCCACCGCCGCACCGACACCAAGTTGTTCGCCCCCGGCGCGTACGACATGTTCGTCGGCGGCGTCGTCGGCTCGGGCGAGGGCTACGCCGAGGCCGCCGTCCGCGAGGCCGAGGAGGAGCTCGGCGTCCACGGGATCGCCCCGCGCCCGCTGTTCAAGTTCCTGTTCCGGGAGCCCGACGGCGGCAAGCTCAGCTGGTGGTGCGACATGTACGAGGCCGAGTGGGACGGCCCGGTCAGCCCGCAGGAGTCCGAGGTCGCCTGGCACGCCTGGCTCACCCCCGAGGAGCTCGCCGAACGCCTCACCCGCGACACCTTCGTCGCCGACGGTCTGGAGGCCTACCGCCGGTACCTGGCCTTCCGGGCCGCGTAGCGGCGGTCGGGCCGCCGGCCGCCGGGACGGCCGGGTGGTGCTGGACAGTGCCGGGGTGGGGAACGGGCCGGGGTGGGCCGCACAGGCCGCACAGGCCGCATGGGCCCGCGGACGACCGCCGGATAGGCTGACGCGCATGGCCTCCCGTACGCCGTCCCCGACGGCCGACCGCGCAGCACGGACCTCCGCACCCGACCGGGCGGCGGCGGGTGAGCGGCCCCGTCGGCGGCTGAGCGTGGACGAGCGGCGGGAGCAGCTGATCGCCGTGGCGCTGGAGCTGTTCAGCCGGCGGCCGCCGGAGGAAGTGTCGATCGACGACATCGCCGCCGCCGCGGGCGCGTCCCGGCCGCTGGTGTACCACTACTTCCCGGGCAAGCAGGCACTGTACGAGGAGTCCCTGCGGCGGGCCGGCCAGGAGCTGTCGGCACGCTTCGAGGAACCCATGGAGGGGCCGCTGTCCGAGCGGCTCCACCGGGTGATGGGCCGCTACCTGGACTTCGTGCAGAGCCACGGGCCGGGCTTCGCGGCCCTGCTGCGGGGTGGCTCGGTGGCCGCCAGCGCGGGCACGTCGGCGGTGATCGACGAAGTGCGCCGGTCCGCGCAGGAGCAGATCCTGTCCCACCTGGCGATCCCCTCGCCCAGCCCGGCGCTGCGGCTGACCGTCCGCGCCTGGATCGCCAACGCCGAGATCACCTCGCTGGAGTGGCTGGGCGAGCGCTCGGTGCCGCTGGAGGAGCTGCAGCTGCACCTGGTGCAGGAGTTCGTCGCGGCGCTCACCCTCACCGCGGCCCGGGAGCCGGCGCTCGCCGCCGAGCTCGCGGGCTTCTTCGCCGGCGAGCGCCCGGAGGGGCCGACCGGGCGCCTGGTGCGGGACCTCGCCGGCCTGCTCGCCGTCCCGGGGATCCTCGACGCGATCACCGCGCTCGCGACCGAAGCCCCGGACGCCCCTGATGCCCCTGATGCCCCTGATGCCCCGGACGCTCCCGGGCCCGGCGGGGCCGCTGCGCCCGGTGGACCCGCCGGTACTCCTGGGGCCGACCCGGCCGCCGACGAACCGTCCCCGCGGGCCACCCGGGATTCCGAGGCCGCGAGCTCGCCCGAGTGATCATCGGGTCATCCTGCGGTTCGGTCCCGACGGTGGGCTCTGATAGGAATGGGCAGGGATCTGACGGCCCGCCGCCGCGGCGCGCCCGGTCCCACCCGAACCACCGACGGCAGACGGAGCAGAGCGGGGGGCTCACCAGTTGACCCAGGACGTCCAGTTCAGTGCGGAGGCCAACCCCTTCGCGGCAGCCGAGCAGGTCTGCGCGACCCTCGGCACGCTCACCGACGCCCTCTTCGACGAGCACACCTCGCGCCACCCGGCGGCTTCGCTGGGCGCCCTGCGATCCGTCGGACACCCCTCCGCCGAGGCCCTGTTCGGCCTGCCGCTGGCCCCCAACGGCCCGGTGCACGCCGCCGTCGACCGGCTCGGCACGGTGATCACGGCCGGCTCCGCCCGTCCCGGCACCGGCGCGCGGATCGCCGACCGGGTGATCGACGCGCTGCAGTCCCGCTACGGCGGCGGGGCGGTGCGCGGCGCCGTCGCCGACCGGGGCACCACCTCGGCCGCGCTGTTCCAACTGCCGGTCACCGGCGAGTTCGCCGACGCCAAGCTGCGCCCGCCGTTCGCCCCCGCGCTGGCCGCGCTGGCGGCCGGGCAGCAGACCAGGCAGCCGGTGGAACTGCCCACCGGCGCGGGCGCCGAGGTCCGCCTGGTCGTCCCGCCCGGCTTCCACCCGCTGACCTCCCCCGGCGGTCCCCCCGGGGTCTCCGCCCGTACGGTTCCCGCGCTGCCCGCCGACGCCGACGCGGCCGCCCCGGCCACCGTCGCGGCCGCCGCGGAGCTGACCGAGCACCTGGCCGAGGTCGCCGAGGAGCTGTTCAGCGCCACCGGCGTCGAGCCGCGCCGCGACTTCGCGGTGGTCTCCGCCACCCTGGCCGACCTGAACCAGGACGCGGGCGTCGCCTACGCGGGCGTCTGCGCGCTGGAGCTCGACGACCGCACCTCGGACGCCGCCCTCGTCATCTCGCTCGCCCGGCACCCGCTGCCGATCACCGCGCTCGCCACCGAGCTGGCCACCGTCCGACGGCACGCCGAGGTGTGGACCGTCCTGCTGCCGGCCGGGCCGGCCGCCGTCCTGGTCGAGGGACGGACCGTCCCGGTACCCGGACCGCTGGCCGCCGACGGTCAGCGCCGCTGGGTGGTCACCTCCGCCGTCCAGGCCTTCGTACCGCTGCCGGACGGCGGGACGGTGCTCTGCGTCCAGCTCTCCACGGCCCGGCCGGAGGACTGGGAGCTGTACACGGAGGCCTTCGCGGAGCTGCTGAAGAGCATCCAGTTCGGCTGGGACGGCGAGCCGGCCTCGACTGCCGTGCCCGCCGCCGTACCTGCTCCCCCGCAGGCGCCTGCGCCTGTCCCGGCTCCGGCTCCGGCTCCGGTCCAGGAGACGCGGACGGAGGAACCGCGGCCGGAGGACCCGAACGAGGTGCCCGTCCACCTGCGCGGCACCCCGGTCCGGGTGCCACCCGCCGACTTCAACCCCTTCGCGCTGATCGCCGAGTCACCCGCCGAGTCGCCTGCCGAAGCCGAGCCGACCGACGAGGACCGGCCGAAGGGCACGCCGGTCATGATTCCGCCCCCGGACTTCGACCCCTTCGCCATGCCGGATTACCCGTCCACCCCGGCCGCCGCGCCCACCGCACAGCCCACCGGAGCGCCCGCGGCCACCGACCCGTTCGGCACGACGGTCGCGGCCGAGCAGAAGAGCGACCCGTTCGGCACCACTCTCGCCCCGCAGGGCCCGGCCGTCCCGCCGCCGCCCGCGGCCCCGCCGATCGTGCCGCCGCCCGCGGCTGCCCCCACCGCCGACGCCGGTGCCGAGGCGACTGCCGAGGACCGGCCGAAGGGCACGCCGGTCATGATTCCGCCCCCGGACTTCGACCCCTTCGCCATGCCGGACTTCCCGTCCACCCCGGTGGCGGAGGAGCTGACGGCGGCGGAGGCGGAGGCGGAGGCGGCCCCGGAGCACCGTCCGTTCGGCTGAGCCGACGACAGTGAACAGGTAACAGCTGACAGATTTCAGATTTCGTTCGCTGAAATCTGAAATCTGTCAGCTGTCATCCGTCCGCTGAAATCCGTCGCTGTCCGCCGAGGGCCACGCCCATCATCAGCCGCAACAGTTCGCCCTTGCCGGGCACATGACGGTAGAGCGACATCGTCGCGACCCCGAGCTCGGTCGCGACCCGGCGCATCAACAGCACGGCGAGCCCCTCCGCGTCCGCCACCCGCGCGGCTGCCGCCGCGATCCGTTCCCGGGAGCCTTCACCCCGGCCACCGCAGCCCGGCCGCCTTCGCCCCGACCACCACGGTCCCCACCCCCGGGACGGCCCGGACCAGCCCTTCCTCCCGCAGCCGGTTCAGCACCTTGGTCGCCGCGGCCATCGCCACGCCCCACTCCTGGGTGATCCGCCGCGTCGACGGCACCCGCGAACCGGGCGCCAACTCCCCGGCCACGATGCGCCGTCGAAGCTCGGCCGCGATCCGCTCCGAGAGAGTCCCGCTCTCAGCCGCCACCCACCACCGTCCGCGCCGACCCCTCAACTACCCACGGGGAAAGCCCGATCGGAGCGACCGACCGGACGATCGCCGCCAACGACCCGACCGGAAGGCCGAGTTCGCCCTCAGTCCGCGCGCCGGGCCAGGTGCACCACGTCCGGCACCCCTCGGGCCACCGGAACTTCGTGCGTCCGCACGTCCGAGAAGCCGGCCGCCCGCAGCGCCTCCTCGAAGGCCGACGACGGCTGCGCGCTCCACACCGCCAGCACGCCCCCCGGCTGCAGCCGGTGCCACAGCACCGCGAGCCCGTCCGCGCCGTACAGCCCGTTGTTGGAGTCGGTGACGGTCCAGTCCGGCCCGTTGTCGATGTCCAGGCACAGCGCGTCGTAGCGCTCGCCGTCCGCCGCCGCGAGGTACTCCAGCAGGTCGGCGTGGAGCACCTCGACCCGCTCGTCGTCGAGCGCACCGTCCGAGAAGGCGCCGAGCGGTCCGCTCCGGTGCCACTCGATGATCGCGGTCTCCCGCTCGACGATGGCGATCCGCCCCCAGCGCGGCTCGGCCGCCGCGTACGCGAGCGAGAAGCCGACCCCGAGCCCGCCGATCAGCACCGTCGGCCGCTCGGTCCGGCTGCCCGTACGGTCCAGTTCGTCCAGCGCCGCCTGGATCAGCAGCCGCTCCGAGCGCCCGTCGGCGGTGTCCATCAGGAAGCAGCCGTTGGCGATGATCTCGAAGTGCGCACCGTGTTGCCGCAACACCACCTCACCGTACGGGCCCTCCCGTCGGTCGAGCGTGACGACGGCCTCGGGGCCGCCCCGTTCGGGCAGTGCGGTGGTCATCCGTCCTCCTCAGCGGACACGGGCAAACTCGGGCAGTACCGGGCACGCCCGAGCGGACTCGCACGCACCCGGGCGAACTCGCCCGCGGGAGCGCGGGACCGGTGCGATCACGGGATCGCGGCGGCGCGAGCGCAGGACCGTCCCGGTGCGATCGCGAGACCGTCCCGGTGCGGACGAGTACCCGCCCGACAATAGCCGAGTCCGCACCCGCTCCCGTCAGGTCGTGATCAGTACCCCCGCGTAGGAGACACCGGCCACGACCACCCAGGAGCCGAGCCCGAGCAGGGCGATCCGCCCGCCGGTACGGGCCATGGTCGGCAGGTGGACGGCGCTGCCGAGGCCGAACAACGCGGCGGCCAGCAGCAGCTCCTGGGCGTCCCCGGCCAGGCCGAGCGTCCGCTCGGGCAGCACCCCGGTGGTCCGCAGGACGATCATCGCCAGGAACCCGGCCACGAACAGCGGCACGATCGGCGGCCGACTCCCGGTCTTCACCGACTCTTCAGCCGCCGTATCCCCGCCGGAACCCCCCGGAGCGCCCGCCGAGGGACCCACCGGAGCACCCCCGGCACCCACCGCGGCCGCCGCCCGCGCCGCCCGCAGGTTCCGCCGCACCACGACGGCCACCCCCGCGACCAGCGGCGCCAGCAGCACCACCCGCATCAGCTTGACCAGGACGGCTTCGCGCAGCGCCCCCGGCCCGCCGGTCTGCGCCGTGGCGACCACCTGCCCGACGTCGTGCACGCTCGCCCCGACCCAGCGCCCGAACTCCACCTCGCCGAGCCCGAGCGGGTGCTGGAGCAGCGGCAGGACGGCGATCGCCAGCGTCCCGCACAGGGTGACCAGCGCGACCGAGGCCGCGACGTCCTCCTCCTCGCTGCCCGCAGCCTGGCTGACCGCGCCGATGGCCGAGGCTCCGCAGATCGAGTACCCGGTGGCGACCAGCAGCGGCTGGTCCCCGGGCAGGCCGAGCCGTCGGCCCAGCCAGAGCGTGCCCGCGAAGGTGGCGGCGACCACCGTGAGGACCATGGCGACGGTGGCCCAGCCGAGGCCGAGCACGTCGTCCAGGCTGAGCTTGAGCCCGAGCAGCACGATCCCGATCCGCATCAGCCGCTTGCCGGCCGTGGACAGCCCGGGCCGGGCGACCCCGCGGACCACCGGGCGCAGCCCGGGCAGGTGGGCCGCCGCCATGCCGAGCACGACGGCGGCGGTGAGCTTGGGCACGGCCGGCACCACGGCGTGGACGCCGAGGGCGGCGGCCACCCCGAGCGCCGCGAGCAGCAGTCCGGGGGCGTCCCCGCGCATCGGGGGCAGCGAGCGGGTACGGGCGGCGCGCTGCCGGAGGGTCAGTGCCATGCCGCCGCTCACCGCTCCTGGTCGGCGGGCAGCCGGTAGACCCGGCGGATGCTGGTGCCGAGCCGCGAGACGTCGGCGCCGTACACGTGGATGGAGATGGCCGTGGTGCTACAGGAGTTGCGCACCAGGTGGATGTCGCCGGGCGGGGCGAAGGCGGCGACGGTGCCGGCCGGGCCGGCCACGTGCTCGGTCTCGACCAGCCGGGCGGTGCGGCCGTCGGAGACCAGCCGGTAGCGGGTCTCGCTCTCCTGGCCCTGGTGGACGCCGGCCACGCACCAGGAGACGTGGTCGTGGATCGGGGTGCGCTGTCCGGGCAGCCAGACCAGGGCGACGACGGAGAAGCTGCCGTCCTCCTCGGCGTGCAGGACGTGCTGGCGGTAGCGCTGCGGGTCGCCCTCGCACTGGGCGGGGGTGAGCAGCGCGTCCGGCCCGTCGGCGTCGGCGAGCAGGTGGGGGGCGAGGCGCTCGCCGACCAGGTAGGCGGTGAGCTCCGGAGGCAGTCCGCGGTCCACGACGGCGCGGATCTCACTGATCAGCGCGGTCATCCGCTCGGTGAGTCGGTCACTGCCGACCGTGGCTGGGGGCGTCATGCCAGCAGGTTCGGGCCTACCGACCTATCACGTCCAAGGAGGGTTTTTAAGCAATACCCCCACCCCTGCTTATGGGTCAGCACCCGACCCGGCTCGCCGCCGCCAGCCGCAACTGGTCCAGCACCAGCCCGGTGGCCGGTATCCGCCGGTGCTCGCGCAGGACGTACGCGCTCACCTGTCGGCGCAGGTGCGGTTCGACGGCCCGCCCGGTGACCTTGCGGTGGCACATGAAGGAGAGCACCAGCGCGGGCATCAGCGCGATCCCGACCCCGGCGGCGACGAGCGACTGCACCGCGAGGTTGTCGTCGGTGGAGAAGACGATGTCCGGCGCGAACCCCTCCTCCGCGCACACGTGCAGCAGGTTGGCCCGACATCGCGGACAGCCGGCGATCCACCGCTCGCCGTCGAGGTCCGAGAGCCGTACGGCGTGCCGTCGGCCGAGCGGGTGCCCGACCGGCAGCAGCACCGTGAGCAGGTCCTCCATCAGCGGGATCTCGTCCACCCCGTCCGGCACCTCGGTGGCCGCGCCCGGGTAGCGGAACGCGAGCGCGATGTCGCACTCCCCGCGCAGCAGCCGCTGGACGGAGTCCGGCGGCTCGGCCTCCAGCAGTTCGACCCGCACGCCGGGGTGCTCGGCCAGGAGGCGGGCCATGGCCTCGGGTATCAGCGTGGCGTTGGCGCTGGGGAAGGCGCAGACCCGGACCCGCCCGGCGCGCAGCCGGGCGAGCGCGGCGAGCTGCTGCTGGGCGGCGGACATGCTGTCCAGGATCAGTTCGGCGTGCCGGGCGAGCGCCTCGCCCGCCTCGGTGAGCCGCAGTCCGCGCCCGGCGCGGGTGAACAGCGGGACGCCGACGGTGCGTTCGAGCGCCTTCATCTGCTGGGTGATGGCGGGCTGGGTGTAGCCGAGCTCGCGGGCGGCGGCCGAGTAGGAGCCCGCCCGGACGACCTCGTGGAACGTCCTGATGTGCCGCGAGTCGAAGACCGGCTCCATGGCCCCTCCCGCCAGGGTCGTCGTCCGGACCGCCCCGGCGGTCCCGTCCAGCCCCGCAATCATAAGAGGAATTTGGAGGTTCCGACCCCGACCCCATCCGTACCTATGGTTCAGTACCGAACCAAGCCTCTCACTGCTGCGCCGACGGCGGCAGCCCCATCGACACCCCGGCCTCCACCACCGGCGCCCCGCCCCGCGCGCTCGGGCTGCGCCGGCTGCGCTGCTCGACGAAGCGGGCCAGCCAGGAGAGCAGCAGACACATGCCGATGTAGATCGGCGCGATCACGATCACCACGGGAATGAACGGCAAGCCGTAGTCCAGGTTGGTGGCGATCAGCTTCCCCGCGTGCAGGAACTCCTCGTACGTGATCAGGAAGCCCAGCGAGGTGTCCTTGAGCGCGACCACCAGCTGGCTGATGATGGCCGGCAGCATCGCCCGGTTGGCCTGGGGCACCAGCACGTACGTCATCACCTGGGTCTTGCGCATGCCCAGCGCGTACGCGGCCTCCTTCTGCCCCTTGGGCACGGCGAGCACGCCGGCCCGGAAGACCTCGGCCAGCACCGAGCCGTTGTAGAGCACCAGCCCGGCGACCAGCGCCCAGAGCGGCTGCACCTTGAGGGCGACGAAGACGAAGAAGATCATCACCAGCAGCGGCATGGCCCGGAAGAACTCCACCACCAGCGTGGAGAACCAGCGCACCACCCGGTGGTCGGACAGCCGCCCGGCCGCGAACAGCGCACCGAAGGGCAGGGCGAACAGCACCGTCCAGCCGAAGGCCTTGAGGGTGTTGCCGAGCCCGCGCAGCAGCAGGTCCTGCACGCCCCGGTACTCGAAGGCCATCCATTTCTCGTACGTGAACTGGTCGGTGTGGAACAGCATGTAGACGACCCAGCCGATCGCCGCCGCGATCAGCAGCAGCGCGATCCCGCCGTACAGCCGGTGCCGGGCGAGCGCCTTCGGACCGGGGACGTCGTACAGCGCCGAGGATTCGACCGTCATCGGGACACCGCCACTCGTCGTTCCAGCAGGTTGAAGACGGCGCTGATGGCCAGGGTGATGATCAGGTAGCCCACGGCGATCCAGACGAAGGTCCAGACGATGCTGTAGCCCAGCTCGTTGATGGTCCGGTAGGTGCCCAGCAGTTCGGTGACGCTGAAGGACCCGGCGATCGCCGTGTTCTTCGCCAGCGCGATCATCACACTGCCGATCGGCGCGACCACCGAGCGGTACGCCTGCGGCAGCACCACCAGGCCCATCGTCTGCCCGAAACTCATGCCCAGGCTCCGGGCAGCCTCGCCCTGCCCGGTCGGCACGGTGTTGACGCCCGAGCGCATCGCCTCGCAGACGAAGGCCGAGGTGTAGCAGCCGAGGGCGAGCACCGCGAAGGTGTAGAAGGGCAGGGTGATGTCGAACCGGGGCAGGCCCAGCACGACGATGAAGAACAGCAGGGTCAGCGGCGTGTTGCGCAGCACCGTCACCCACACCGTCCCGAACACCCGCAGCGGTCTGACCGGCGAGACCCGGAAGCTCGCGATCAGCACCCCCAGCACCAGCGACAGCACGGCGCTCACCGCGAAGAGCGAGAGCGTGCCGAGGAACCCGTCCCAGTAGGTCGACCAGTTGTCGGTCAGCGTTTTCACGGCGCGGCCCTCTCAGTACCGGTTGATCTGCGGCGGGGTCGGCGCGGCTTCGCCGGAGAGGCCGAGGGTCGCCTCGAAGGCCTTCTTCCAGTCGCCGTTCTGCTCGTGCTGCTGCAGGGCGTCGTTCAGCGCCATGCGCAGCACGGTGTCGTTCTTCGGCACGCCGATCCCGTACGGCTCGGTCGAGAAGAGCGGGCCGACCACTTTGAGCTCGTCCGGCGCCTTGGCCGCGTAGCCGAGCAGGATCGCGTTGTCGGTGGTCACGGTGTCGACCTGGCCGGTGATCAGGTTGTCCACGCAGGCCGAGTAGGTGTCGTAGCCGATCAGCTTCGCCTGCGGGTACTGCGACTTGATCCGCTGGTACGGCGTCGAGCCGGCCGCCGAGCAGACCTTCTTGCCGTTCAGGTCCTGCGGGCCGTGGATGCCGGTCTCGTTCTTCTGCACCAGCAGCGACTGCCCGGCGACGAAGTACGGCCCGGCGAAGCCGACCAGCTTCTTCCGGTTGTCGTTGATGGTGTACGTGCCGACGTAGTAGTCCACCTGGCCGTTCTGCAGCGCGGTCTCACGGTTGGCCGAGGCGATGGTCTTGAACTGGATCTTGTCCGGCGGGAACCCCAGCGAGGCGCCGACCATCTTGGCGATCTCGATGTCGAAGCCGGAGTACACGCCGGTGGCCGGGTTCTTCTGGCCCAGGTACGGCTGGTCCTCCTTGGCGCCGACCACCAGGTGGCCCCGGCCGCGGGCGGCGTCCAGGGTCGGCGAGCCGGTGATCGAGGAGGCCTCCTGCACCTGGTAGCTGGGCAGTGCGCTGGGCTGCGGGCCCTTGGGCGGCGGGGTGCCGGGCTTGCCGCAGCCGGTCGCGAGCGCGGTGAGGAGCACGACGGCGGCGAGCAGCCGCCGCCCGCCGGGCTTCCGCCTCCCCGCAGCGGGCTCCTCCGCCCGCGCACCGGGCGTCGTCTCACGGTTCACGGCGCCGCCTCAGTGCTTCAGGATCTTGGACAGGAAGTCCCGGGCGCGCTCGCTCTCGGGGGCGCTGAAGAAGTCCTCCGGGGCGCGGTCCTCGACGATCCGGCCGTCCGCCATGAACACCACCCGGTTCGCGGAGGCCCGGGCGAAGCCCATCTCGTGGGTGACGACGATCATCGTCATGCCCTCGTGCGCGAGCTGGCGCATGACGTCCAGCACCTCGTTGATCATCTCGGGGTCGAGCGCCGAGGTCGGCTCGTCGAAGAGCAGTGCCTTGGGGTCCATCGCCAGCGCGCGGGCGATCGCGACCCGCTGCTGCTGCCCGCCGGACAGCTGGGCCGGGTACTTGTCGGCCTGGGCCGCGAGGCCCACCCGCTCCAGCAGCGCACGGGACTTGGCGTCGGCCTCCTCCTTGGGCCGGCCGCGGACCTTGATCTGGGCGAGCGAGATGTTCTGCAGCACGGTCTTGTGCGCGAACAGGTTGAAGGACTGGAACACCATGCCGACCTCGGCGCGCAGCCGGGCGAGCCCCTTGCCCTCCTCGGGCAGCGGCTCGCCGTCGATCAGGATGGTGCCGTTCTCGATCGGTTCCAGTCGGTTGATCGCCCGGCACAGCGTGGACTTGCCGGAGCCGGACGGTCCGATGACCACGACGACCTCGCCGCGGCCCACCGTCAGCTCGATGTCCTGCAGCACGTGCAGCTCGCCGAAGTGCTTGTTGACCGCGCGCATCTCGATCAGCGGGGTGAAGGCCGAGGTGCCGCCCGGGGCCGGATCGGGAGAGGTGGTCACCCGCTGCGCCGCCCCTTCAGGAGCCAGCCGAGCACGCCGCCCGCGATCAGCGTGGCCAGCAGCGCGATCCAGAGCGGCGCGGTGACGGTGAACACCCAGAACTGGATCTGCACCTTGTCGAGGTTGGCGAACAGGAACCACACGGCGAGGATGACGATGACGCCGATCCCGATGTACCGCGTGGGGATGCCGCCGATCTCACCGCGCGGGGAGCGGGACGAGCCGTCCGAAATCTTGGTCACCGGAGCAGTCTGCGGGCCGGGCGGCCGATTTGCCCGGTTACGCGCCCTTCCGGGCCAGGGAGTAACCCGCACGGGGCAATCCGACCCCGCACGGGTTTACCGATCTCCCGGCCCGCCGCGCCCTGCGGCTACCCCTCGTCCCGCCACGAACGCCAGAGCGCCGCGTACGGGCCGCCGGCCGCGACCAGCTCCGGGTGGCTGCCGTACTCGCTGATCCGCCCGCCCTCGACCACCGCGATCACGTCCGCGTCGTGCGCGGTGTGCAGCCGGTGCGCGATGGCGATGACCGTCCGCCCCTCCAGCACCCGGGAGAGCGAGCGCTCCAGGTGCCGGGCGGCCCGCGGGTCCAGCAGGGAGGTGGCCTCGTCGAGCACCAGGGTGTGCGGATCGGCCAGCACCAGCCGGGCCAGGGCCAGTTGCTGGGCCTGCGGCGGGGTCAGCGCGGTGCCGCCGGATCCGACCTCGGTGTCCAGCCCCTCCGGGAGGGCGTCCACCCAGGCGCCGGCGTCCACCGCGTCCAGTGCGGCCCGCAGCTCGGTGTCGTCCGCGTGGGGCGCCGCCAGCCGGAGGTTGTCCCGCAGGGTGCCGACGAAGACGTGGTGCTCCTGGTTCACCAGGGCCACCTCCGCGCGCACCCGCTCGGCCGGCATCCGGGACAGCGCCGCGCCGCCGAGGGTCACGCTGCCGCGACCGGGGGCGTAGATCCCGGCCAGCAGCCGCCCGAGCGTGGACTTGCCCGCCCCGGAGGGCCCGACCAGGGCGACCCGGCTGCCCGGAGCGACGTCCAGGCTGATGCCGTGCAGGACGTCCGCGCCCTCGCGGTAGCCGAACCGGACGTCCCGGGCCTCCACCCGGCGGCCGTCCGGGCTGGCGGACTCGTCCCCCTCGTGCTCCGGCACCTCGCGCACGCCGACCAGCCGGGCCAAGGAGGCCTGTCCGATCTGCAGTTCGTCGTACCAACGCAGGATCAGGTCCACCGGACCGGTCAGCATCTGCGCGTACAGCACACCGGTGGTCAACTGCCCGACGCCGATCCACCCCTTGAGCGTGAACAGCCCGCCGAACACCAGGGTCGCGAGCACCGCCGCGGTGTAGACGGCGTCGATGGTCGGGAACCAGACCGAGCGCAGCCACAGGGTGTACCGCTCCCAGGCCAGCCACTCGCGCAGCTTGCGGTCGGTCAGCCCGATCCGCCGGTCGCCCAGGCGCAGCGCCTCTACCGTCCGCCCGGCGTCCACCGTCTCGGCCAGCACGGTGTTCACCGCCGCGTACCCGGCCGACTCGTTGCGGTAGGACTGCGGTGCCCGCCGGAAGTACCAGCGGGAGGTGGCCAGCAGCAGCGGCAGCCCGATCAGCGAGGTCAGCGCGAGCAGCGGCGAGGTGAGCAGCAGGGCACCGAGCACCAGCAGCAACGACACCACGGCGACGGCGAGTTCGGGCACGGCCTCGCGCACGGACTTGTCCAGCCGGTCGACGTCGGTGGTGCCCCGGGAGACCAGGTCCCCGGTGCCGGCCCGCTCCAGCACGCCGGTGGGCAGCGCGACCGAACGGACCAGGAAGTCCTCGCGGAGGTCGGCCAGCACCCGCTCGCCGAGCACCGCGCCCCGCATCCGCGACCAGCCGGTGAACGCGGCCTGCGCCACGAGCGCCAGCAGGTACCAGGCGACCGCCACGGCGATGGTGGACCCGGCGGTGCCGGTGGCCAGCGACTCGACCAGGCTGCCGAGCACCCAGGGCCCGACCAGCCCGGCCAGGGTGGCCACCGAGTGCAGCGCCACCACCGCGGAGAACCCGCCGCGGTGCCGCCGGGCGAGCAGCAGCAGGTAGCCGCGCACGGCGGCCGGCGAACCGACCGGCAGGGTCGCGGCCGGCCCCTGTTCCTCGTGGACGGGGGGCTTCATGACGCACTCCTCGGTTGTGTGGCACGGCAGTTGACGAAACGGTCCGGGCAGCCGTTCACACGGCCTCACCCACCGGCTGGGCGGCCTCCTCGTCGCGGGTGACCACGGCCCGGTAGGCCGGCTCGGTCCGCATCAGCTCGCGGTGCCGCCCCGACGCGACCACCCGGCCGTCGCGCAGCAGCACCACCCGGTCCGCCCGGTCGAGCAGCAGCGGGCTGGTCGCGAACACCACGGTGGTGCGGCCGGCCCTGGTCTCCCGCAGCCCGGCGGCGATCCTGGACTCGGTGTGGGCGTCCACCGCGCTGGTCGGCTCGTCCAGCACCAGGACCGGCGGGTCCGCCAGCAGCGCCCGGGCCAGGGCGAGCCGCTGGCGCTGCCCGCCGGACAGCGAGCGGCCGCGCTCGGTGATCCGGGCGCGCATCGGATCGCCCGCGCACTCCGGCGAGCCGTCCACCAGCGCCTCCAGCACGTCCTCCGACCGGGCGGCCGCCAGCGCCTCGGCGGCCGAGACCCGGCCCGAGGACGGGATGTCGAACAGTTCGGCCAGCGTCCCGGAGAGCAGCACCGGCTCCTTGTCGTGGACCAGCACCGCCGCCCTGGCCTCGGCCAGCGGCACGGCGTCCAGCTCCGTGCCGCCGAGCCGCGCCGAGGGCTGCTCCGGCTCGCCCTCGGCCAGCGGGACGTGACCGCCGAGCCGCTCGGCGAGCGCCCCGGCGAAGTCCGGGTCCCCGCAGACCACCGCGGTCAGTTCGCCGGCCCGCGCGGTCAGCCCGCTGGCCGGGTCGTACAGGTCGGCCTTGGCCGGCCCGGTCAGCGAGGCCTCGGCGGCGCCGTCGGTCCGGCTGAGCGAGAGCACCCGGACCGCCCGCCCGGCGGAGACCCGCGCGACGCTCCAGGCGTGCGCCGCCTCGCCCAGGATCCGCAGCGGCGCGGCCAGGAAGGCCGTCGCGCCGTACACCGCGATCAGGGTGCCGACGGCGAGCTCGCCGGAGGCCGCCAGCCGGGCGCCGTACCAGGTGACGCCGACCACGAACAGGCCCGGCAGCAAAACCTGTTGGGCCTGCATCAGCGACCAGATCCGGGCCGAGCGGACGGCGGCCGCCCGGACCTTCTGGGAGGCCGCCCGGTACCGCTCCAGGAAGAGCTCCTCACCGCCGATGCCGCGCAGCACCCGCAGCCCCGCCACCGTGTCGGCGGCCAGTTCGGTGGCCTTGCCGCCGAGTGCGCGCTGCTGCTCGTAGCGCCGCTCGAACGGCCCGATCAGCGGCCAGACCGAGGCCGCCAGCACCGGGACGCCGAGCAGCACACCGACGCCCAGCACCGGCTCGACCACCAGCACCACCGAACTGACGGCCAGCCAGACGAGCACCGCGGACCGGACCCGGGCGACCAGCTCGACGTACCAGCCGATCCGCTCGACGTCCCCGCTGCCGACCGCCACGACCTCGCCGGTGGCGATCCGCCGGGACAGACCGGCCCCCAGGTCCGAGGCCTGGCTAGCCACCAACTGCCTTACCTGGCAGGCGGCGTGGATCCAGTTCCAGACTGCCTGACGATGCGTCAGGACGGTGCCCAGCGAGGCGCCCACGGCGAGCAGCAGGGCAAGGGCGCCGGCCCGCCAGATCCCGCCGGCATCACCGTCGACGGCGGCCTGCACACCCAGCCCGAGCGGTACCGGCAGGGCGGCTTGGCACCCCATCTCCAGCAGGTTCCAGCAGGTGGCGAGCACTTGCCCGCGCCGCTGACTGCGCTGCAGCCAGCGCAGGAGGGCCAGGGGCGAGGAGAGGTCGGGACTGCCGGGATCGGCCAGCGGCAGGGGGGTGAGCGGCATGACACTCCGATGCGAACGGTGCGGAGGTACGGGGGAGCGCGGGAACGAGCGTGCGCGGGAACGGGGCGCGAACGGGCGCGGGCCGTCGACACATCCGGAGGGAGCGCCGGACGGAACATCGGGAGGGGCACGAAGGGCCCGGATCTCAGGAGGCCATGTCCGCGAGCCTGCCAACCCCGGTGTGACGCCCGCAACAGGTTTTCTCCCGGCCTCCTCACCGGTCGGCCACCGGCCGCGCCGCGATCCCGCGCCCACTCGCCCCGGGATCCCGCGCCCATCCGCGCCGGGACGGCCTCGGCAGCTTCCCCGGTGGGCCTCCGCAGCTCCCCCGGGGCCGCTCCGCCCGGGTCCGGAGCCCTGCAAAACGTCTCCCAAGATTCACCCGTTCGGTGGGAACAATCACCTTCCGGCACCAGTTGGCCTTCGTTGGAAAGACCAACGACCAGGAGGGCACCCCGTCCCGTGAGCACCATCCCCACCGTCACCCTCAACGACGGCGCCCAGATCCCGCAGCTCGGCTTCGGCGTGTGGCAGGTCCCGGACGGCGAGGCCACGGCCGCCGTCCGCTCCGCGATCGAGGCGGGCTACCGCTCGATCGACACCGCGGCGATCTACGAGAACGAGGCCGGCACCGGCGCGGCGATCGCCGAGGCGCTGGCCGGCGGCATCGCCCGCGAGGACCTCTACATCACCACCAAGCTGTGGAACTCCGGCACCCGCGACTGGTCCGGCGAGCAGGGCCGCGACGCGGTGCTGCGCGAGTTCGACGCCTCGCTGGCCAAGCTGGGCCTCGACTACATCGACCTGTACCTGATCCACTGGCCGCGCCCGATGCACGGCAGCTACCTCAACGTCTGGAAGGCCTTCGAGCAGCTGAAGGCGGACGGCCGGGTCAAGTCGATCGGCGTCTCCAACTTCGGCACCGAGCAGCTGACCCGCCTGCTGGACGAGTCCTCCGTCGCCCCGGTGCTGAACCAGGTCGAGCTGCACCCGTACTTCCCGCAGGAGGAGCTGCGCGCCTTCCACGCCGAGCACGGCATCGCCACCGAGGCGTGGAGCCCGCTGGGCCAGGGCGGGGAGCTGCTCGCCGAGCCGGCCCTGGTGAAGATCGCCGAGAAGCACGGCCGCACGGTCGCCCAGGTGGTGCTCCGCTGGCACCTGCAGAGCGGCGTGATCGCCATCCCGAAGTCGGTCACCCCGTCGCGCATCCGGGAGAACCTGGACGTCACCGGCTTCGAGCTGGACGCCGATGACCTCACGGCCATCGCCGCCGTCGCCACCGGCAAGCGCATCGGCCCGGACCCGCAGGGCTTCGACTGGAACTGACCCCGGCCCGGGGCCCGGTTCCGGGCCCCGGCCACCCGGTAGGGCCCCGACCAGGCCCGACGGGTCCCGGTCGGCCCGCGGGCCGGCACGACCGAACACCGAGGACCGCCCACCCCGGTCAGGGGCGGGCGGTCCTCGGTGTGCGCGATTCACCACACCATCGGGCACGAACCCTCGGTACGTTGGCGAATCGTTTTGGCTATTGTTACCAAGCCTTGGTCAAAGCCTGGCCGCCTTGCCGATGAGCGCGAGCGCGGCCTCGTGCTCGCTCTCCTCCAGCGGAGCCAGCAGCAGCCGCTGGACCTCGGCCACCCCGGCGGCCGAGCGGTGCAGCAGGTCCTGTCCCGCCGGTGAGAGCGAGAGCAGGTTGCGCCGCCCGTCCGAGGGGTCGCGCCGGCGCTGCACCAGACCGCGGCGCACCAGCCGGCTCACCATCTCGGCCATGGTGGCCTTGTCCAGCGAGGCCAGCTCGCCGACCGTGCGCTGGTCGGCGCCCGGCTCCAGCTCCAGCGCGTCCAGCACCGCGTACTGCGGGGCCGTCAGGTCCGCGCCGACGTGCTCCGACCAGAGCTTGGTGTGCACCTGCTGGCTCACCCTGATCAGGTAGCCGATCGCCCGCTGGGCGTCCAGTATCGGCCGCGCGTCCGTGAAGACGGCGACCGCCGCGGGCTCCAGCCTGGCTATCTTGGCCATCACCCGGACGATCTCGACCTGCTCGTCCGCCGTGAGCGGCTCGAACAGGACGCGCTGCACGCGGACGACACCGCCGGTGGCCTCACGGACCGCCTGGGCGCCGCTCTGCGAGAGCGCGAGCAGCTTGCGCCGGCCGTCGGCCGGGTCACGCCTGCGCAGCACCAGGCCGCGGCGGACCAGCCGCGCGACCATCTCCGCCATCGTGGCCTTGTCCAGCGAGGCCCGCTCGCCGACCGTCCGCTGGTCCGCGCCCGGTTCGAGGGCCAGGACCAGCAGCACGGCGAACTGCGGAGCCGTGAGATCGGCTCCGACGTGCTCGGACCACAGACGGGTGTGGACCTGCTGTGCAACACGAATCAGGTGACCGGGCGACTGCTGCAGTCGCGCGGACACGCGGGTTGTCGGGATCTCCCCCAGCACCATGTATCCGTCCCGATGTCACACCCGGTGTGTGTGGGACACCCGGGTGGGGCAGTAACGGCGAGTGGGCGTCCAGCTATGAGGGAGGGCGCTCCAGCCGTGCAGCCGGTGGCTGCTGGCGGACACTATACAAACGGCGGGCCCTTGCTGGCAGGCAGGGGCGGATAGTAGACGCAGGTTCGGCAACATTGGCATATTTACGCGCTGCGACACCCTTGCAGTAACCCGTTCTCAGCAGAAAGCCGACCGGTCGGTCCTTACCCACCGTCACCTGCGCCTCTCCACCCTGGCCGCCTCCCCTACTCGCCGGTAGGGTATGGCCACCCTCTCCGGGGGCTCTCCCCGGAGGAGGCAACCCCCGAGAGAGACGAGAGCGAGCATGACCGAGCAGAGCACCGCCCCCCGGGTCGCCGTCGTCACCGGTGCCGCCCGCGGCCTGGGTGCCGCCACCGCCGTCCGACTGGCCGCCGACGGCTACGCGGTCGCCGTCCTGGACCTGGACGAGGCGGCCGGCAAGGACACCGTCGACCGGATCACCGCCGCCGGGGGCAAGGCCCTGGCCGTCGGCGCCGACGTCTCGGACGCCGAGCAGGTCCAGGCCGCCGTCGACCGCGTGGTCGCCGAGCTCGGCACCCCGGTCGTGCTGGTCAACAACGCGGGTGTGCTGCGTGACAACCTGCTCTTCAAGATGTCCGAGTCCGACTGGGACACGGTCATGAACGTTCACCTCCGCGGCGCCTTCCTGATGACCCGGGCGGTGCAGAAGCACATGGTCGACGCCGGATACGGCCGCATCGTCAACCTGTCCTCCTCCTCCGCCCAGGGGAACCGCGGTCAGGCCAACTACTCGGCCGCCAAGGCGGGCCTGCAAGGTTTCACCAAGACTTTGGCCATCGAGCTCGGCAAGTTCGGCATCACGGCCAACGCGGTGGCCCCCGGCTTCATCGCCACGGACATGACCGCGGCCACCGCCGCCCGGGTCGGCATGGACTTCGAAGACTTCAAGCGGGCTGCGGCCTCTCAGATCCCGGTCCAGCGGGTCGGTCAGCCTGAGGACGTCGCCCACACCATCTCCTTCCTGGCGAGCGAGGGCGCCGGCTTCGTCTCCGGCCAGGTGATCTACGTCGCGGGAGGCCCCCTCGACTGAGCACCGAACCTACACAGGGTGACCACGGAGTGGGAGGCCGGGCGAGCCGGCCTCCCACTCCGTTCCCTTTACCGGGACTTTTGCAGAATCATTCGAAGACCACACGGGCATTCGATCCCGGAATAGTGGAAATCACCCACCGAGACGCCCCCGGGGGCCCCAATTGTCGATTTCCCGGGAAAATGACAATTACCCCCGGAATGGCCCTGTCCGGGTGGGTAAGGTCACCCCGTGCAATCCAGAAGTACCCGCGCTCCCATTCCACGGCAGCGGCCCGGACACAGCACCGCCACCACCGGCCGGGACCGGCCCCCGATGAGTGCACCTCATGGGAACCCGCCGTCGATGAGCCCTCCTCCCATGACTCCGGCTCCCGTGCACCCGGCTCCCATGAGCCTGGCTCCCATGAGCTGGCCGCCGATGAGCCGACGACAGGCCGCCCTGCTCGCCGCCACCCTCGTCCTCTATCTCCTGGTGCTGGCCGGCGTCCTGCTCAACACCGCCCTGGTCGACCTCGACTGGTCGGTCCGCCTGCTGCGCCCCTACGAACGCTGGCCGCGGCTGGAGCCGCTGCTCGACACCTGGGTGGTCGCCGGGCAGCGCGGCCCCTCGGCGATCGCCGCCTTCGCCTGGCTCGCCTGGCGCGCCCGCCGCCTCGGCCGGCTGCGCCCCCTGCTGGTCATGGGCGTCGCGCTGCTGCTGCTCAATGTCACGGTCGGCGCGGTCAAGATCGTCACCGGTCGGCTCGGCCCGCACTACGCCCAGTACGTCGGCTCACCCGAGCTCTTCTCCGGCGGCACCATCTTCCCGTCCGGCCACACCGCCAACGCGGTCGTCACCTGGGGCGTGCTCGCCTACCTCGCCGTCCGCTGGCGCCGCACCGGCGCGGTGATCGCCGCCGCCACCGCCTGCTCGATCGGCCTGACCACCGTCTACCTGGGCACCCACTGGGTCACCGACGTGCTGGCCGGCTGGGCCGCCGGACTGCTCGTCCTGCTCTCGCTGCCCCTGCTGGAACCCCTGGTCACCGCCGCCGAGCAACGGCTCCACCGCCGCTTCGGCGACCGACCCCTCCCCGGCGGGGCCACCGGGTACCGCAGCACCGAACACCGGGCCACCGGGGCGGCGGCGACGGCCGCTACCCCTCCCAGCTCCGCTCCACCACGCCGTCCCGCACCGCGAGGTTGAGCCGCCCCTGCCGGTACTCCATGGTCATCAGCTCCCCCGGCTCCAGCACCCGGACCGAGGCCCAGCCGTGCCGCCGGGCCAGCTCCCGGGCCCGCTCGATCCGCAGTCCCGCGTACCCCTCGGCGTCCGGCCCCGCCGCACCCGCCCCCACCGCGTCCGATCCCGACATCGCGCCTCCCCCGGTCAGCCCTCGGACGTACGCTGGAATCGTAGCCCGACCCACGCGGTCCGGAGGTGAACGACGATGCGCACCACCACGCCGCGGCGGTGGCGTAGCGGTACCGAGCCGACCACCGCCCGCAGCGACCTCAAGCTCCGCTACCTGCTCTCGCTCACCTTCACGCCGCTGTTCGTGCTTGCCACGGCGGGCTTCGCCGCCTGGGCGGCCGCCTCCCCCGTCGACGGCGCACCCAGCCGGGGCA
Organism: Kitasatospora sp. NPDC093550; assembly: GCF_044764985.1. NCBI lineage: Bacteria > Bacillati > Actinomycetota > Actinomycetes > Kitasatosporales > Streptomycetaceae > Kitasatospora > Kitasatospora sp. NPDC093550. The sequence continues at coordinate 704,099 of NZ_JBIWJF010000001.1, read as the reverse complement.
CGCTCATCGGCTTCGCCGTCGCCTGCGGTCTGCTCTCCCTGTTCGCCGTCGTCGATCTCGTGGTGGTCGTCCGGCGCCGCCGGACCGAGCTCTGACGCGGTGTCTCCCGGGGAGTGGGGGGGGGGGCCCGCCCCCCCCCCCCCCCCCCGCGCCCGCCCCCCGGGGCGCCCCCCGCCCCCCCCCCGCCCCGGGGTTTCAGGGCCCGGGGTTAGAGGGCCCGCCCCGCCCCCCCCCCGGC